>NZ_KV812478.1:0-1108 GCF_001813425.1 Corynebacterium sp. HMSC056E09 | reverse complement strand
AGCTGAGGTAGGAACTAAACCCAGGACGCTTCAAAGCCACCCTCGAACCGGCATGCCAGCAGGTCTTAGACAAGAAGCTGGCCCCCACGATGGCAGTGATCAAACGCATCCAGACTGACATTGCCCACGCCCAACAACATCCCGGGCCACCAGGGGCAAAACCACAGCCTGTGGCCAAGCGCCAACCACGCCCAAGTACCCCGCTTACCGGTGAGGTGGCCGATGCCGTCTTTATCCGGCCTGCTGACCACTACGAAAACTAGAAGCAATAAGGAGTGAAACCATGAGCAGCATCGACGACGAAATTGTGCGGGCGAAAATGCGCAAGCTTCGCGTATCGACCTTCGCTGATGTCTTCTACGAGGTTGTCAACGACGAGGCCTATGCGGATGCGCTACCAGAAGACATTTTCCTCGCCGCAGTCGAAGAAGCTTACACACAACGCCAACAGCGCAACATTGCCAAGGCCATTACCCAGGCTAAATTCCGATACCCGGATGCGAGCCTTGCTGAAGTCACCCGGGCAGAACAACGCGGTATCAACATGCGCCAGTTGAAACGAATCGCAGCCACTAACTGGCGGGAAAACCCGACCAATATTCACATCCTCGCCCCGACGGGAACAGGCAAGACCTACATTGCCTGCGCCATCGGCATCGCCGCGTGCAAGGCTGGATACTCGGTGGCGTACTACCGGCTGGACCAACTTGTAGACATGCTGGCGGTCTTCTCACCGACTGACCAAAACTACCTCGATAAGATGCGGAAACTGATCAACGTCGATGTCCTTATCATCGACGACTTTATGACCATCAGCATCAACCAGCGCGGGCAAGAAGACCTAACCAAGATCATATTCGACTGGGGTTGCCCGCAAATCGTGGACACGTAGTGGAGCTACCTAGTGGTTAGGCAGCTATTTCTTTTCTGCTGTTGATTGAGCCGGCGTGGTTCTCGAAGTCGACGGGGCTGACCATCCCGAGTGCGGAGTGCCGGCGCCGGCGGTTGTAGACGACTTCAATCCAGTAGGCAACAGCCTTGCGTGCAGCATCACGGGTAGGCCATCGCTGCCGGTCGGGCCTGACCCCCGGAAAGTAGACACGTCGGG
>NZ_KV812477.1:0-163928 GCF_001813425.1 Corynebacterium sp. HMSC056E09 | reverse complement strand
GGGCTTTGCGTTGTTTGCCGCTAAAGCGGGTGGGACCGAAGTACACCTGGTTAAGACTTGCTAGTTCGGCGGCATCGGAGGCATCCGCGCCGAGCGCGCGGAGCTCGTCGGGTGAGCCAGGAATGTTTTCCACCAGCGCAATCCCCGAATTGCGGAGGCGGATGTAGGTTTCAATATCCCCCATGAGCACAGAGACTAAAACAGGTCTCTACACCCCGCAACCGGAAGAAGAAAAATTCTGGTCGCGGGTAGCGGAGGGATAAGAAAAGCCCCTCAGGGGAGGGGCTTAGCAGCTACATCTCGGTAAGCGAGCGGTCACCTGACCATTCGATATGGAACGTGCCCTCGCGGTCCACACGCTTGAAGGTGTGGGCGCCGAAGAAATCGCGCTGGCCCTGAATCAGAGCAGCTGGGAGGCGCTCGGCGCGCAAGCTGTCGTAGTAGGACAGGGAAGAGGCAAACACCGGAACCGGCAGGCCCAGCTGCGTTGCAGTAACCACGACGCGACGCCAGGGGTCGATGAGGTTCTCCAGCTCGCCCTTGAAGTACGGGTCCAGAATCAAGGCAGGCAGGTCGGCATTGTTGTCGTAGGCCTCACGGATGCGATCGAGGAACTTCGCGCGAATGATGCATCCACCGCGCCAGATGGTGGCCAAATCGCGTGGGTCCACGTTCCAGCCGAACTCCTCGGAGCCAGCCTTGATCTCATCGAAGCCCTGGGAGTAGGCAATGAGCTTCGCGGCATACAGTGCACGGCGAACGTCTTCGACGAACTCAGCCTTGTCCACATTGAGCTCGGCAATGGTTCCGGAAGGCAGCTGGCCTTCCTGGGCAGCTGCACGTTGAGCAGTGGCAGAAGAGAGCGCACGCGCGAAAACGGATTCCGCAATGCCGGTGATCGGCACGCCCAGCTCGAGACCATTAATGGCGGTCCAGCGGCCGGTGCCCTTCTGACCGGCGGCGTCCACGATGACGTCGACAAGCGGGGCACCTGTCTCCGGATCTTTCTGTGCTAGTACTTCGGCGGTGATCTCAATGAGGTAGGAGTCTAGGTCTCCGGCGTTCCATTCGCGGAAGACTTCGGCGATTTCAGCCGGTTCCATGCCCGCACCATAACGAAGCAACTGGTAAGCCTCACCGATAACCTGCATGTCGGCGTATTCGATGCCGTTATGCACCATCTTGACGAAGTGGCCAGCGCCATCGGGTCCGATGTGGGTCACGCACGGAGTACCGTCGACATTAGCGGCGATGGACTCGAGGATTGGTCCCAAGGTCTCCCAAGACTCAGCTGGGCCACCAGGCATGATGGACGGGCCATTGAGCGCGCCTTCCTCACCACCGGAAATGCCTGCGCCGACGAAGTGACGGCCCTTAGCGGCCACCTCCTTCTCGCGGCGAATGGTGTCCGTGAACAGTGCATTGCCGCCATCGATGATGATGTCACCCTCATCCATGGCTTCGGTGAGTTGCTCGATGACGGCGTCAGTAGCCGCGCCAGCCTTAACCATGATGATCGCCTTACGCGGGCGCTCGAGGGAGGCAACGAAGTCCTCGACGTTCTCGGAGGCAATGAACGCTCCTTCATCGCCGTGCTCGCTGATGAGCGCGCGAGTCTTTTCCGGGCTGCGGTTGTACACCGCGACCGTGTTGCCGTTGCGAGCAAAGTTTCGCGCAAGGTTGGAGCCCATCACAGCAAGCCCCACAACGCCAATCTGAGCGAGATCTGTCTTTTCAGCACTTTGAGTCATGTTCACCATCCTACGTCACCGAATTCCACTAACCTGTTGTGGCATGAACCACTCTGAAATCTTTGAAAAGCTCTTGGCCGTTTCCCAGTCGCGTCCGCTCAACGCGGAAGAACTCGAGTTGATCAACTCCAACCCGCAGGGGCTCGCAGGGCTTATTGGCCTGCGCTACACGCACATTTCTGCAGACGAGGTTCGATCTGAGGTGGAAGTCGTCCCAGATCACCACCAGCCTTGGGGCGTTGCAAATGGGGGTCTGTACTGCACAATTACGGAATCGACTGCATCCGTCGGCAGCCTAATCCTCGCAGGCAAGCCCGTTGTCGGTGTCAACAACAACACGGATTTCCTCAAGCCGGTGGCTTCGGGCACGGTGACCGCCGTTGCTACACCGCTGTACAAGGGGCGCCGCACGCAGCTGTGGGAGGTTAAGATCAGCCAGGGGGATGTGCTCCTCGCCGCGTCCACGCTGCGCACGATGGTGGTGCAGTAGCCTCTTACAACCAGTTGTTGCGGCGGAACCACCACCACATTCCGGCCACGACTAACACCATGAGGCCGATTGCGCCGTAATAGCCCCAAGGAAAATGCAGCTCCGGCATGACATCGAAGTTCATTCCGTAGATACCCGCGACAAGCGTTGGTGCGGCCCACATACCAACCACCGCGGAAATCGTGCGCATGTCGGAGTTTTGCTGCATGCTGATCTTGGCCACGGAGGCGTCGATAAGCGAGGTCAAGCGTTCATCGAACCCCGACACGTGGTCCTGGACCACCAGCTGGTGATCGTTGACGTCCCTGATGTAGGAGCGAATCGCCTTCGGAATGAGGTCCTTGTGGTCAGAGACCATCGAGCGCAAAGCAGGCGAAAGCGGCACGATGGCGTGCTTCATCTCCAGAATCTCGCGCTTGAACATATAGATGCGATCGATGTTCGGCAGCGAATTCGGAGTGAAG
The DNA here is from genome assembly GCF_001813425.1 of Corynebacterium sp. HMSC056E09. NCBI lineage: Bacteria > Bacillati > Actinomycetota > Actinomycetes > Mycobacteriales > Corynebacteriaceae > Corynebacterium > Corynebacterium sp. HMSC056E09. Next base: position 161,223 of record NZ_KV812477.1, on the reverse strand, counting down.
ATTTCTTCCTCGAGCTCGTCGACCTCGATGGCGATGAGGCGGCAGATCTCCGAATAGCGGTCCACCATCATGTCTAGGATCTTCCACGCTAGGGACACGGGGCCCTGTTCGACGAGGTCCTGCTCATCATCGATCACGTAGGCCAAGTTGGGTAGCTTCGCCGAGTGACGCACCGTGATGATGAATGTGTCACCGATGATCATCTGCATCTCACCAGTGGAAATAATTTGGCGCTTATCGGCTACCTCGTCGTGATCCCGGTAGTTCACCGACCGCGCCACCACGAACAGCTGGTCATCGTAGCGTTCCAGCTTCGGGCGCTGGTGAGCTTGGACGACGTCCTCGACGATGAGCTCGTGGATACGAAACTCAGCCGCCACCTTCGTCATCTGTGATTCGAGCGGCTCGTAGAGGCCTACCCACACGAAGCCGCGTCCGTACTCTTCCACGGTTTGCAGCGCGCTGTGCGGCGAAAACTCGCCGGGAAGAGCCTCGCCATCGACGAACACGCGGCAGTGCTCAATGGCACGTTCGACGGGAACGGAAAAACTCGGAGCACTGTCGTCAGAAGTGTTTTTCTTGCGTGGCTTGAATGGTGACGGTACAGATGGCATCGTGTCTCAGCCTCCTTCGTTTCGTATAGGCGTTTTGTAATGGCGGCTAAAGCTTACACCTGTAAGGGCATATAATCGTTGTCATGCCTACCTGGAAAGAAGTTACTGCAGCGAATCCCGCCCATTCCCATAACTTTGCGCGGAAGTGGAAGACACTTCGGGCCCAGGGCAAGGACATCGATGGGGAAGCCCGGCTTATCGACGCCATGAGTGAACGCCACTCCCGCGTCCTCGACGCCGGCTGCGGTTCCGGGCGCCTCGGCGGTGAGTTGGCAAAGCGCGGCCACACGGTGTTGGGCGTGGACGTCGATCCCATCCTGATCGAGCATGCGGTCAATGATTATCCGGAGGCCCGTTGGGAAGTGGGGGACCTTTCGGAAGAGGAAATCCCGGAGGGTAACTTTGATATCGCTGTGGCTGCGGGCAACGTGATGACCTTCATTGCCATCGAAGGACGTGAGGCCGCTCTGCGCAACGTCTTCAACGCTTTGCGCCCGGGTGGTCGGTTCGTCGTTGGTTTTGGCGAAGGTCGTGGTTGGGGCTTCGATGAATTCCTCGACCTCGCCCGCGCGGTGGGCTACCGAGTCGACTTCATCTTCGCATCCTGGGACATGAAGGTCTTTAAGGAGAACTCCACCTTCATGGTGGCCGTGCTTACCCGCCCCGGCGCAGACCTATTGGGTTAGCGCTGCGCGCCTGCGGCGAGGCGCCGCAGCCGGTGACCATGGTCAACGGGGCCGCGCCCGCGACCGACGTGAAGCGCATCAGCATTCTCTATCGCTTCGTGGAGCCATTCGGTGGCCCATACCAATGCCTCGTCGAGTGTTTCCCCCGCTCCTAAACGTGCTGCGAGCGCGGAGGAGAGCGAGCAGCCGGTGCCGTGCGTGTTCTTCGTGTTAATCCGCGGGCAGGGCACGCGGGTTACCGCGCCGGACGGGCTTACCGTTGCATTATCGGCTTGGGCGCCGTCGAGGTGTCCGCCCTTGACCACGACCCAGGTCCCATTGTCGTGAGCCCACTGAATGGCGATATCGATTGCTTCCTCGAGGATGCGCGGCTGTGCGACGTCCGCGAGGACAGCGAGCTCCGGCAAGTTCGGCGTGACCACGGTGGAGCGGCGGGCGAGTTCGCGCACAGCGCGCTCCGCCTCCCGTTCGAGTAGGCGGTCGCCGCTGGAGGCGACCATGACCGGATCGCAGACTATGGGAACCCCCTCGGGCAGGGTAGAGACGAACTTGCTCACCGTTTCGGTGATGGACACCGAGCCGAGCATGCCGATCTTGAGGGCGTCGATAGTCACGTCCTCCTTCACACTTGTCAGTTGTTCGCGCAGGAATTCCACCGGAGGGGTGTGGATGGCGCGCACCCCTTGCGTGTTTTGCGCGACGAGGGCCGTCACCACTGCCATGCCATAGGCGCCGGCCGCCTCAAAGGATTTGAGGTCAGCGTGAATTCCCGCCCCTCCCGTGGGATCGGTGCCAGCAATGCTGAGGACGCGAGGCAGGGCAGGACGGTTCACGGTTTTCTCCTTTACGCTAGGGACTTCTTCCGTTCTACCGTATGTGGCCAAAGAAAAGGGAGAGAGGATGATTCCTCTCTCCCTTAAAGCGCGTAGAACTTAGTGAAGGTCGCGGTCAATGACGTTGCGAGCGACGCGCTGCTGCTGGGTGATTTCCAGGTTGCCGCGGTCGCGCGAGAAGGCGTTGAGGATCCAGTGCAGCGCCACGAGGGTACGGCTGCGGAAGCCAACGATGTAGAAGATGTGCAGGCCGAGCCAGGAGATCCACGCCGGGAAGCCAGCAAACTCGGTCTTGCCCAGCTTGACGACGGCGTTGAAGCGGGAAATAACGGCCATGGAGCCCTTGTCAAAGTACTCGAACGGCTCGGCTTCGTTCGCGGTGGACTCTTCATCGATCTTGGCTTCGATGAGCTTGCCCACGTGGTTGCCGCCCTGGATGGCCACCTGGGCCACGCCCGGAAGGCGGTTGAGGGAAATCATGTCGCCGACGATGTAGACGTTCTTGTACTCGCCAACCGTGAGGTCCTCGTTAACGGAGACGCGGCCGGCACGGTCGGATTCCACGCCAGCCTGGTCAGCGATGACCTTGCCCAACGGGGAAGCGGCGACACCTGCGGACCAGATCTTGGTCGCGGCCTCGATGGTGACCTCTTCCTCGGTCTTCATGTTCTTGTAGGTGACGGCGTCAGCGGTGACGTCGGTAACCATGGCGTTGAGGCGCACGTCAACGCCCAGCTTCTCCAGCGTGCGCTGAGCCTTGCGGCCGAGGCGCTTGCCGAACGGCGGAAGGACCTGCGGAGCGCCGTCCAAGAGGTAAATCTTGGCGGAGGAGGAACCGAAATTGGAGTATTCGCCAGCAAAGGTGCGCTGTGCCAGCTCGGCAATCTGGCCGGTCAGCTCAACGCCGGTCGGGCCAGCGCCCACGATGACGAAGGTCAGCAGCTTCTCGCGCTTTGCAGGATCCTCTTCCAGCTCCGCCTTCTCAAAAGCGGAGATAATGCGGGAGCGGATCTCTAGGGCATCATCCAGCGTCTTCATGCCCGGGGCATACTCGGCGAAGTGGTCGTTGCCGAAGTAAGACTGGCCAGCGCCGGCTGCCACAATGAGGGAGTCGTAGCCGTAGGTACGAACAGCGCCATCGAGTTCCGCGGTGACGGTCTGATCCTTGATATTGACGTCGGTGACCTCACCGTTGACAAAGTTAACGTTGTCCTGGTGACGCAAGATCTGACGCGTAGACGGGGCGATTTCGCCGGCGGAAATGACGCCGGTGGCTACCTGGTAGAGCATCGGCTGGAAGAGGTGGTGGTTCTTCTTGTCGATGAGGGTGATCTCAACATCCGCGTCCTTGAGCTTCTTGACGGCGTTGATACCGCCGAAGCCGGCACCGATAACAACGACGTGGTGGCGGCCGTTACTAGGACGGTGGGGAGTTTGCGCCATGGTGTTTGATTACCTTCCTTAAGAAAGCCAGATTATTTTACCCGAGTCAGTCTAAACCTTTCTAGCGGTACATGCATACTTTATGGGTTATTAACTGGCTTTTTGGGCCGCGCCTCCACCCGCGCGGGCCCCGTTGGCTTTAGTCTGGGAGGACACATGCGTGCGATGAGGAAGGCTGACTTGAGCGTGTATCCCCACTTGGCTTCGATTGATGCTGCGGTGTGGCCCGGTGTGGCTACTGTCCCTTCACCGCGCCTACTGCGTATGAAAGCTGGCCGGGCTGAGGCGGAGTTCGCGCAGGCCTGTTCCAAGGCTGGGGTAGAGCTGGACGGCGAAGACCCAGATGTCACCGTGCTTCACGACGCCCTTTTCTCCCGCATCGCCGATTCGGGCTGGCTGGGCCTGGCCGAGTCTTATATGGCTGGCGAGTGGACAACTCCCGATTCTGAGCGCCTTGTCAGAGTCCTCACGCGGCTGGTGGGGGTGGGTTATCGGCCGAAGGCCAAGGAGCTTGCCGTGGAGACATCGAGCCCTGGTGAACTACCCCTTGACGTTGTGAAACTGTACGCAGGTGACTCGTTGAGCCATTCGGGCGGCATTTTTGCAAGTGGCGTACCCACTACGGTGCGCGAGGCGGTGCGTAGCTATAGCGCGCGTGCGGGCAGAAAAGAACCCAAAGAGCACTTCGTCGATGTAACCACGGTGACCGAGCCGGCATCAACGGACCGCGAGGACTTGGGCGACGCACAGCGTCGCGCTGCGCAGTGGCTTCTCGACGCCACCCGCACCGGCGCCGGAACCCACCTCCTGGTCTACCCAGCCACTGGGCTGCAAGTAGCGGTTCAGGCGGTGGCCCGGCGCGCCACGGTGGACGTGCTTACGGGCGACACGGAGCAGAAGGCGCTTTTCGACGAGCAACTGCTTCTCGAAGGCGCCGCTGATTCGGTTCACGTGCAGGGCATAGAGACGGCCTTGCCCAACCCAAAGAAGTGGCGCGGGCGGTATGACGCGATAGTGAGCGTCGAAAAGCTGGAGACGCTTTCGCCGCCGGAACGCCGCCGATATGTCGAGATGCTGGACCGCTCGCTGGTCAGTGGCGGGCGTCTGGCTTTAGCTTCGCTTTTTGCCACGAATGCGATGACTCCGGCGGCGCGTTCGGCGATTCAGGTTCTGCGTGCCTATATCTGGCCTGGCTTGGAATACCCGTCGTTGGAAGAAACCCATAGGCTCTTCGATAAGCGCTCCAACCTGCGAATCATCGCGCAAACCCACACCGGAAGCCACTACCTCGAAACGCTTCGCTACCAGCGCAGCTTTTTCGATGGCCGCCACCGCGAAGCCGGGGCAGCCGGGTTCGATCAGGTCTTTCGACGCCTGTGGACCTTCCAATTTGCCCTGCGCGAGGCGTTGCTCAGCCTGGGCATGCTGGATGCCGTGCACGTGGTGGCGACCCACCGCCACCGCGGCGGCCGGCGTTAGCGGTCTACACTGGGGCGGCGCCAACGTCACAATTCACTTTGCCGCCCGGAGGATAAGAGTATGTCAGAGCGCCCAGGAATCATCGCGCACCGAGGTTATAACGGCTGGTACCCCGAAAACACATTCCGGTCCTTCGAAGAAGCTCTCAAGCTCGACGTGGCTGGTGTGGAGTGCGACGTCAACCTAACCAAAGACGGAGAAGTCGTAGTTATCCACGATCAGACGGTGGGCAGGACGTCGGATGGCGCCGGCGCTGTTGGCGACATGACCCTAGAGGAGCTGCGCACACTCAATTTCGGTACCCACGGGGATCCGCAACGCATCATGCTTCTCGACGAACTCGTGGACCTCGTCATGTCTTACCCCGGAAAGCAGCTGCTCATAGAGACGAAGCATCCGTCTCCTTTTGGTGCACGCCTTGAGGAATCGGTAGCGGAAGTCCTACGCGGCCGACAGCTCGATGCCGACCCACGGTTTAGCCTGATCTCCTTCAACCCCGAAGCAATTGCTCGGTTTCGACACTTCTTGCCGTCCTTGCGGTCATTCCTTCTCCTTGAACCTGATGAGGGAGTCCCGGAAACGCTCGAGGGTGCAACGGGATTTGGGCCTTCCATTCACCAAGTGCGGAGGGACGCCGTCTTCTTTGTCGGTGTTGATGCCCCGTCCTACGTGTGGACGGTGAACCTGCCGAAGGACATGGAGTGGTGCCGCGAAAACGGAGTATCGCTCATGGCAACCGACCTGCCAGAGCTGGCAATCAACGTGCTTTCGCGCAGTTAGCCAGCGTTAGGCTACATCCTCATCTGATCCGTCATGGACCGAAATGGTCTATCTAAAGAGATGGCGGAGTTCTCTCATTAACGCAACGTGATGTGAGGTCTTCCATTGTGTTGCTTGTGATGTTCCCCACGCGCAGCATGGGTTTTCGAGTGCTCGGCTCCGGAAATTTTCCTGCTGTTTATCAAGTCAATACTTTCAATAAACTTTTTGTTTACTGCCTTGGTCTAGTTTCTTCTGCATGGCAATTTCCACCCCGGCAAGCGGGCTAACGGCTGCGATCCCTGCAGTCACTGAGAAGCCGGTCGTCTCCGAGGACTTCGCGCGTCATCCACGCAAACGGAAGCTCGATTGGAAACAGATCGGTCTTGCGGCATTGCTCGTTGGCCCGAACCTTCTCCTTCTCGTTCTTTTCACTTATCGGCCGTTGGTCGATAACATTCGCATCTCTTTCTTTAACTGGAATATTTCATCGCCGACCATGACCTTTGTCGGTCTTCAGAACTACATCGACTGGTTCCAAGCACCGGATACCGGACGCGTGGTGTTCAACACTGTCGTTTTTACTTTCTTCGCGGTGGCCGGTTCGATGGTTTTGGGACTGGCTCTGGCATTGCTGCTGGACCAAAAGCTTTTTGGTCGCGCTGCGGTGCGTTCGATAGTCTTCGCTCCCTACGTCATCGCAGGTGCGGCGATTGGCGTGGCCTTCCAGTTTGTCTTTGATCCCAACTACGGCCTCATCCAATACTTCTTGGGGATCATCGGGGTCGATGTGCCGAACTTTTACCAACAACAGAACTGGGCGCTGTTCATGATTACGGTGACCTATATTTGGAAAAACGTAGGCTACGTCTTCGTTATCTATCTGGCTGCCTTGCAAGGACGGCGCCGTGATCTTGACGAAGCATCGGAGATTGACGGCACCCCGGCCGCGCGACACTTCTTCCGTGTGGTCCTGCCGCAGCTTCGCGGCACCACCTTCTTCTTGTTGATTACCGTGCTGCTCAATTCCTTCCAGGTCTTCGACATCATCAATGCGATGACCGGTGGTGGACCGTTCGGCTACGGAACTTCCACGATGGTTTTCCAGGTGTACCAGGAGACCTTCATCAACAACCGTGCCGGCTATGGTGCAGCAGTAGCCACCATCATGTTCCTCGTAGTGCTTGTCATTACGGTGCTGCAGATTAAGTTGCAGGAAAGGATGGATAAGTAAATGTCCGAAAGCCACTCAATTCCGGCTTCCGTCCAGGTAGGTCTCCCGCAAGCCAAAGGCGAACTGCCACCCGTTCCTGGCTCCCAATCCCTCGCAGCGCCGGTCATTACTGATGCCCAGCGAAAACGCAAAGGCGAGCCAATTGATCACAGTCATCCAGCGACGAAGGTCATCGGCTACATCGCCTTGGTACTGACAGTGCTGATGATTATGGTGCCGCTGTACTTTATTTTCATCACCAGCTTCAAGTCTTTCCAGGACGTGTACTCGGATCCAATTTCCTTCTGGCCTAATCCGCTCGAGGCGGAGAACTATTCCTACGTCTGGCAGACCTCTGGCTTCTCGAGCTACCTGAAAAACTCCGTCATCATCACTCTGATCCTGACGGTGGTAGAGGTAGTCCTCGGCGTTCTGACTGCCTATGCCTTCGCATTCATTCGTTTCCCCGGCCGAAACCTACTGTTCCTGCTTATCATCGCCTCGCTGATGGTTCCCAACCAGATCACCATTATTTCGAACTACTCGCTGGTTGCGTCATGGGGTTGGAGAGATACCTACGCTGGCGTCATCATCCCACTGGCGGGCGTGGCGTTCGGTGCCTTCCTCATGCGCAATCACTTCCAGTCATTGCCCCCGGAAATTCTCGAGGCCGCTCGCATGGACGGAGCAGGTTTCTTTACCACCTTGTTCCGAGTGGTCCTGCCAATGTCGTGGCCAACGCTGTCTGCGTTTGTCCTCATTACCGTGGTCAATGAATGGAACCAATACTTGTGGCCCTTCCTGATTACGGATACACCGGCTGCCGCCACGCTGCCGGTGGGCCTGACCCGCTTGCAGGATGCGGAAGGCGTTACAAACTGGGCGCCGGTGATGGCCGGCACCGTGCTGACAACTCTGCCCATGATCATTATCTTCCTCATTCTTCAGAAGCCGATGATCAAGGGCCTGACTGCGGGCGCAGTCAAGGGTTAGTCTGACCGCCTGCTATCTCAACGCCCAACTCACTCAAGTCCCCCATATTCTTCACTTTTCAAGGAGAACCTCCACCATGTCTCGTAAGACCTCTACTCGCATCGCTGCCGTTTGTGCAGCACTGCTGACCACCGTGTCTCTGACCGCCTGCGCAGGTGGCTCGACCACTGCAGGAAGCGGCTCCAAGGATGGCGGCGATGCCAACACTATTACTTTCTGGTCCAATCACCCGGGATCCTCGCGCGACTTAGAGCAAGAGCTCATTGATGAGTTTGAGAAGGAAAACCCGGATCTCAAGGTTGAGCTGGTCACCGCGGGATCCAACTATGAGGAAGTTGCGCAGCGCTTCAATGCTGCCCTCGCAGGCGGCGATCTGCCTGACGTCCTCGTTGCCTCCGACGTCACCTGGTTCAACTTCGCACTGAATGAGGCCACCACGCCGCTCGATGACCTCTGGGAGATGAACGACATTGACTCGGAGAGCTACGTCGATACCCTGCGTGAAGACTACAAGTACAAGGACAAGCACTACGGCGTGCCGTACTCCCGATCCACGAACCTGATGTACTGGAACACCGATGACCTCAAGGCAGCGGGGCTTCCTACCGATCGTGGCCCGAAGGACTGGGAAGAGTTCGACGAGTGGGCTACCAAGATCAAGGACAAGCTCAACAAGCCGGCTGTTACTGTTCCGGATGGCTCCAGCTATCTCGACTGGTACTTCCAGGGCATGATTTGGGCCTTCGGTGGTTCTTACTCTGATGAGTGGGAACCGAACTTTACCTCGAAGGAGTCCATCGAGGCAGGTAAGTTCCTGCAGGAGCAAGTCAAGGCTGGGCATATCGAAATCTCCACTGACCCGACCGTCGCATTCGGCTCCGGCAAGGCCTCCGGTCTGTTGGAGTCCACCGGTTCCTTGGGTGGCCTGAAGGAGACGGCAACGATTCCGTTCATCACCACCTACCTGCCGGGCCCTGGTCCTTCGGCAGCGACTGGCGGTGCCGGACTGGCCGTGCCGGCTGGCATTTCTGACGAGCGCAAGGCTAACGCGGTTAAGTTCATTGACTTCCTGACTAATACCGAGAACACCATCAAGTTCTCCCAGAAGACGGGTTACATGCCGGTGCGCAAGGACGCCTTGGACGATCCGGAAGAGAAGAAGTTCTTGGAGGAGAACCCGAACGCGCAGACCGCTATCGAGCAGCTCAACGAGAACACCAAGCCGCAGGACTATGCTCGCGTCTTCGTACCAGGCGGCGGCCAGCGTATCGGTGGTGTTCTCGATCGCATCACCGTAGGCAATGAGGACGTGGAGTCCGCATTCGGTGACCTGCAGAAGGAGACCCAGAGCGTTATCGACCGCGACATCACCCCGAAGCTCAAGTAACACTTCGGATAGTTTGAAAGGACACCATGGCTACAGTTGAATTCCGTCAAGCTTCCAGGATTTATGATCCGAAGAAGCCTCCGGCGGTTAGCCGCATAAACCTAGATATCAAGGACGGCGAGTTCCTAGTACTCGTCGGGCCTTCGGGCTGCGGCAAATCTACGACATTGCGCATGCTCGCTGGCCTTGAGCCAATCGACGAAGGCCAGATCTTCATCGACGGGGTTGACGTTACTGAAGCCCGCTCGCGGGATCGCGATGTAGCTATGGTGTTCCAATCCTATGCGCTGTACCCCAACATGACAGCGCGCCAGAACATGGCCTTTGCTTTGCAGAACGCCAAGGTGGATAAGGCAACCATCGAAAAGCGCGTTAATAATGCCGCCAAGATGTTGGAACTGGAAGACCTCATTGATCGCAAGCCTTCCGCGATGTCGGGCGGCCAGCGCCAGCGCGTGGCGATGGGACGCGCTATAGTTCGCCAGCCCAAGGTCTTTCTCATGGATGAGCCGCTGTCTAACTTGGATGCGAAGCTGCGTGTCTCCACACGTGCACAAATCCTGCAGCTGCAGCGCGAGCTCAATACCACCACGGTCTACGTCACCCACGACCAGACTGAAGCGATGACCATGGGGGACCGCGTGTGCGTTCTCAAACAAGGCATCATTCAGCAGGTCGACGCGCCGAACACGTTGTATGAGAATCCGGGTAACTCGTTCGTGGCGACGTTTATCGGTTCGCCGGCTATGACTCTCATCGACAACGTCCCCTTCGTCGACGGTCGCGTTGTCGGCGGCAAGGACCATGCTTTGGACTACTACATGCCGCCGGAGCAGGCCGCGAAGGTGGCATCGGATCGCGTCATCGTCGGCGTGCGCCCAGAGAACTGGGAAATCGTTGGCGTGAACCAACCCGGTGAGCAATATGGTCTACCAGTTCGGGTCGACATTGTGGAGCACCTTGGCTCCGAGTTGTACGTCTACGGCGGCCGGGAGGAATCGGCGGACGACGTCATCGCAGTCCGCGGTGACCGGATCACTGTGAAGGTGCCGCGCGGCATTGCCGTGCACCAGGGAGACACGATTTACCTGCGCCCGATTAAGGGAGGTTGCGTGTTCTTCGCCCCAGACACCGAAATCAATTACGACTATCTCTAAGCTGCTTCCGCCACGACTGACGTGCCGGTGGCGGGGCTCCCACGAGGGGTGCCGCCACCGGCATGGTGCTATGGAGTGACGACCGGACGGGAAGCCCTCTCCAACAGCACTGCAATCGAGTCATAGGTCTTGCCCGCAATCATCTCTAGACCCATCTCGCAGGTGCGGTTATCGGAGACGTACGCGTCGAAGTGTTCGGCGTCGAGAGAAGCGCGCTCCTCGCGGGTAGCGGACTCAACAAGCTCCGGGTGAAGCATGACGCGGTCGCCGGCGGAGCCACAGCACATCGCGCCCTCAGGGATCTGGGCGTCACCGCAGAGGTTGGCCAAGTCAAGGAGGTCCTGGCTAATCCCCATGTGGTCTGTCGAGCACGTCGGGTGGACGGCGATGCTGCCCATGCTCTTCACGATTGGCAGGTGTGGTGCAATTTCATCACGCAGCCACTCCACGACATCGAGGATCTTTAAGTCCTCCCAGAGCTCGCGGTCAGCGGGGGAGAGCACCTCGGGAACCGAATCGAGTAACCCGTGGGTGCAGCTGGCAGCATCGACCACGATGGGCAGGCGGCCGTGTTCCGACCAGTGCCAGAGGTCGCGAACGATCTTTTGAGCTTGATATTCAAATCCCTCTTTGTAGCCCTTGGAGGACCATGGGGTGCCGCAGCAATCGCCCGCGACATCTTCGGGGATCCACACTGGCTGGCCAGCCCGGCGACCAAGCTCCACGATGGCGCGCGGCAGGTCTACGGAATCCTTGGCTGCCCCTGCTGGGTGGCCGAAGATGCGGTTAATACAGGCTGGGAAGTAGAGTGCGCCTGCGGCCTCGCGCGGCGTTTCCGGCAGGCGCGATGCGGCCTTCGGAAGTGGGCCCGGGACGGTGGGCAGCAAGTCGGGAGCTACCACGTTGCGAGCCATGTTGGCGCCCAGCTCGAGGGGCTTGTGGGGGATCTTGTTGGCGGAGATGATGCCAGCGCGGGCAAGCTTTTCCACCAGTTCCCAGCGCTGTGCCGTCGTTAGTGCCACCTTCTCGCGGGCCGGGGTGGCCTGTTGCGCGCGCAGCTGCTTCATGACCGCACCGGTATCGATGCTGATCGGGCAGGGGATAGAGCACGTACCGTCGGCCGCGCACATGTCGACGGCGTCGTACTGGTACTCCTTCTGCAGCTGAGCCAGAACCTCCGAGCCTTCTTTCTGCCGGGCCATTTCTCGGCGCAAGACGATGCGCTGGCGCGGGGTTACCGTGGCGTGCCGGGAGGGGCAGACAGGCTCGCAGAAGCCGCACTCCACGCAGGGGTTGATTTCATTTTCGACCTTGGGGAAGGACTTGAAGTTGCGCAGGTGGATAGTCTGGTCACGCGTAAGCTTCACGTTCGGCGCGAGGATGCCCTTGGGGTCGATCATGTTCTTGACCTCCCAGAACAACTCAAAGGCCTCCGTGCCCCACTCGTGCTCAAGGAAGGGAGCCATGTTCACGCCGGTGCCGTGCTCGGCCTTCATCGAGCCCTGGTACTTATCAATGACCAGCTCGGCGAGGTCATCCAAGAACGCGGCATAGGACTCGCGCTCTTCCTCGACATCAAAACGCGGGGTGAAGAAGAAGTGTAGGTTGCCAAAGGCTGCGTGGCCCATGACAGATTCCGGGTAGCCATACTTGGCCTGCAGATCGAGCAGATCCGCCGCTGCCTCGCCGACCTGGGAGGGCGGGAAACATACGTCCTCGGTGATATAGGCCGTGCCATTCGGGCGATCCGCACCCAACAGGCCGTACAGGCCATTGCGTAGCTCCCAGGCGCCGCGCATTCCTTCTGCGGTGGTGAGGAATTCGAGGGGGCGCAGTAGTGGGGCGTCGGCAAGCACGGTGCGCAGGCGATCCATGGCCTTGTTCAGGTCTGCCTCGTCGCTGCCGCCGACCTCCACGAGGAGTGCTGCGGCGTCATCGTCGAGGTTGCGCCAGGACTCCGGGGCGTGGGAGTAGTGCTCGGCCGAGCGACGCATGACCGGGGCGACGAGAAGTTCGCAGGCTTCCGCGCCGGTTTCCATGATGGGGTGCACGTAATTGGCTGCGTCGCGGAGATTGGGCAGCTCGACCCACGTCGTGGCCTTCACGCGGGGTAGCTTCACCGTGCGGATGATGGATTCCGTGATCGCGCCGAAAATGCCCTCGGAGCCGATGAGCAGGCGCTTGAGGATGTGCACGGGCTCGTCTTCGTCAAGGAAGGCATCGATGCGCAGGCCGTTGGTGTTGCGGATGGAGAACTTGGTGCGCAGGAACTCTACCATTTCGGTGTTGGCGCGTAACTTATCGCGGAAGGCCAGCAGCTCGGCGTGGAGCTTCGGCTCCTGCTTGCGGAAGGCCTCATCGCCGCGCGAGGTATCGACGATGGTGCCGGATGGCAGGACGAAGATGAGCTCTTCGATGCTGTGGTAGCTGTCGCGTTCCAAGGAGCAACGCATGCCGCCGGAGTTATCCGCCAGCACGCCACCGATAGTGCATACGGACGTGGAACCCGGGTCAGGCCCCAGCATGAAGCCGTGGCGGGAGAGTACTGCTTGGGCATCGCCCAAAATGACGCCGGGGCGCGACCACAACGTGCGGCCTTCCTCGCGCACTTCCATGCCACCGAAGTGGGTCTTGACATCGACGAGGATGTCGTCGCCCATAGCTTGGCCGTTGAGCGAGGTTCCTGCAGCGCGGAAGGTCATGTGGCGATCGTGGCTATCGCAATACTTCATCAAGGCAGACAGGTCCGCCGCGTTGCGTGGAGAGACCACGATGTTGGGGATGGAGCGGTAGGGGCCGGCATCGGAGGAGAAGCGCACGAGGTCGCTGAGACGTCCATGCACGTTTTCTGCGCCGACGATGGCTTCCATGTCCGCGAGGAGTTCGGCGGGGGAGCCGTTCTTGAAGCGTGCGGGGACGGCGTCGGCCTGGCTTGTGGTGCCGGCTGGACGTGAGAAACGAGAGGAATCGGGGCTTAGTAGCTTGGACATGTTTCTAATCTATCGCTTGATAGTAAATATGGGTCAAACCGGGTACGTGAGGTTCATCATATGAGATACTCAATTCATCTAGTGAGACACCTTCTGGAAAGGAAACACCGTGACGAACCCACGCACAGAGGGGGAGACCGGCGAGAAATTCGCCGTGTATATCTTCCCCATCGTCATCATTGCCTGCGCTTTTGTTGCTTTCATGAGCCCCAACACCTTTGAACCGATAGGGCAGTACACCTCGCAATTGCTGATGGTCATCATGTTCTCGATGGGTCTGACCTTGACCATTCCGGACCTGGCGCTCGTGGCGAAGCGTCCGTTGCCCATCTTCTTGGGTGTTATCTGCCAATTTGCCATCATGCCGACCAGCGCCGTACTCGTGGCAAAACTGTTGGGGCTTTCCGACGCCGCCACCGTCGGCCTCATCCTCCTCGGCTCTGTCCCCGGCGGTACCGCATCCAACGTCATGGCTTACCTAGCCAAGGGTGATGTGGCACTGTCAGTGGCGATGACCTCGGTATCGACCCTCGTCTCACCGATTATGACGCCTTTGCTCATGCTGTGGCTGGCGGGGGAGACCGCTGAGGTCGACGGCGCCGGCATGATGTGGTCGCTGGTTCAGACAGTGCTCATTCCTGTAGGACTCGGGCTTCTCTTGCGCGTTATCGCCAGCAAGGCAGTGGACAAGGTCCTGCCGGCGTTTCCGTGGGTAGCTATTGCCGGCATCGGAGGCGTGGTCATGGCTGTGGTTTCACAATCGCAGGACAAGCTCGTCACCGTTGGCCTGGTCGTCTTCGCAGGTGTGGCCATTCAGAACCTCATCGGCTTCCTTTTTGGCTATTACTCGGCGAAGCTTGCCCGTCAACGCGAGGCGGCGGCGCGTACTACGGCAATCGAAGTGGCAACGCAGAACTCCGGATTGGCTTCGGCCTTGGCGCTGCAGTTCTTTACCCCGGAGGCGGCGCTGCCGGGTGTCGTGGCCGCGGTGTGGGCCAATGTCACCGGAGCGATTTTCGCCGCCATCGTGCGCCGCAAGCCCATTGTCAACGAACTCCAGACCGAGCGAGCAACTGTTGCTGCGTAGTTAGCAGGCGCCTCTGTCACAAAGCAGCATCTCATGGGCGGCTAGCAACTACTGTGCTAGCCGCCCTTTCCATTTGTCCAGACCTGAAAGTGCAGGAACGCTGGTCGTCGCCAAGCACTGCCCGGATGCTTAGCGACGGCCACCTGCAGGTATGCACTTTCTAGTCTGCGCTTTTGGAAGCAGCGGCAGAGTGCTCCCACGATTGGATCCCCCAATCGGTGTCTTTCGGGACGGCGCTGCCGGGGCCAAGCCGCCGACGGAACCGAAACCAAAATCTCCCCGACCTTTGGTGTGAAACACCAGAAGAAGTCGGGGAGAAGTATGTGTCTTAAGACCGGCTAAACCTGCGAGAGGTCATGGTCCTTCAGCTCCTGCATCATGATGATTGCGATGAGAGAGATGAAGCAGACGATGATGAGATAGTATCCAACAAAATTCACGTTATAGGAGCTGACCAGCCACGTTGCGATGAAAGGTGCTACTGCAGCACCGAGGATGGATGAGACGTTGTACGCGATGCCGGAACCGGTGTAGCGCACGTTGGTGGGGAAGAGCTCTGGAAGGACAGCGGACATAGGGCCGAAGATGAGTCCCATGATGAACATGCCGACGACGAGGAATCCGAGGACCGAGTTTCGGTCAGCGTTGTCGATGCCGAGGAAGAAGGGGAAGCTAAAGCCGAAGGCAATCATGATGAGTGAGGTTACGGTCAAGATTGGCTTGCGCCCGTACTTATCCGAAAGCATCGAAGATACGGGGATGCCGATCATGAACATGAAGATGGAGATTAGCTGAATCTCGAGGAATTCCAGGTAAGGGATTCCCAGGCCCAGCTCCTTGGTCTTATCACCAATGCCGTAGGAGAGAATCCAGGTGGTGACCAGGTAGAACAACGTGTAGCAGGAGACCATGACGAAGGTGCCGATGATCATTGGCTTCCAGGCGATGCGGAATGCTTCAGCCATAGGTGTTTTGACCTTCTTGCCTTCGTCAACGGCCTGCCGGAAGACAGGAGTTTCTTCCAAGCGCAGGCGGACATAGAGGCCGATGAGAACCATGACCGCAGACGCGAGGAAGGGGAGGCGCCAGCCCCATTCCATGAAGGTGCCGGTGGTGTCACCGCGTGAGTAATCCATGGTGGCAACCAAGGTTAGGAAAAAGCCGTTAGCTAAGAAGAAGCCGAAAGGTGCGCCAAATTGTGGCCACATGGCAGCAGAAGCGCGCTTACCTTCCTCAGCGGTTTCGGAGGCCAACAGTGCTGCGCCGGACCATTCGCCACCCAAGCCTAAGCCTTGGCAGAAACGCATCAGAGCCAGCAAGGCCGGGGCGATGATACCTGCGGTCTGGTACGTGGGCAGGATACCGATGATGAAGGTGGCGATGCCCATTGTCAGGAGCGCACCGACGAGCGTGGCTTTGCGGCCGACGCGATCGCCGAAGTGTCCGAAGAGCAATGACCCCAGCGGCCTCGCGATGAAGGCCAAGCCGAAGGTGGCGAAGGACTGGAGCAGGGCGACGGTGGGATCCTCGGTCTTCGGGAAAAAGAGAAAAGGAAAGACGGCTACGGCTGCCGTGGCATAAATATAGAAGTCGTAGAACTCGATGGTCGTGCCAATGGTCGAAGCCACGGCAATACGAACACGATCACGTTTGGTGAGTTGCTGTGTTGTGCCCGCTGGCTTTGGCAGCGTGGTGTTGACGGCGGTCATGTGAGAGGCGCCCTCCTTGAAAATTTCAATAGCTTGATTGGTTATGGAGGAAACACTACCGTCTCACCGGGTGAAATGAAAGTCTCATTGAGTGAAAAAGTTAAAGCGAGCGACTAGCGGTTGAAAGCTGGGGAGCGGAAGCGTGGTTAGAATGACATAATGTACATTATCGGACAAACACTTATGAACTGGGTGGGGTCTTTCCTTCAGGGCTGCCCGGTTCCGAGTTTGTTCCTTGACTGTGCTGTCTCGACTCACTCATGGACGCTCATGGTTTCACCCTGGTCGCAGCGCGTGCTGTTGGCGGCTGGCTGGCGATTGGTTTCTGGGCTGCGTGTCGTATCGGCGTTGCCGATTCTGTGTTGGGAAATCCTTCGTGGCTGCAAGGTTCCTTTGCTTGCTACCTTCCGGATGCCCCTTTTTGCGCGCCACTCCTTGTTTTGTGGATAAGGTCTCGTGCGCGGGGTTGCTATAGTTGGCGGCCGCTTACCTTCATCTGCGCCTCCCTGTTGGCTGCTTAGTGGGCGGCCCCCAAATTGCCATTAAATAGTCACAGTTACGTAATTGGGGTATACTTCTGTGCATGCGTCAAGCGTCAGTTTTAGCGCTGACGGTAGGCGATCACCAGCTGCACGATGGTAAGAGCTACGAGTACCGCCGAGAAGGCAGCGAGGAGCTTCATCTCCTGCAACCAAATAAAGATGCCAAACCCTACGAGCACGACGAGCCGTACCCACAGGATTGGAATGAGGCGTTGGGAATTCATGAAGAACAGTGAATCTTACTTCTCAAAGGTGACGCGGACGTTGATCTCGCCAGTTTCGGAGATCCGCGCGGCGATCATTTCAGGAGTCTCAATGCCGAAATCGAGGCGGTTAATCGGGATGTCGCCACCCAAGATGATGGTGTCGCCATCGCGGACCACCTGAAAATCCTGGCTAACGCTCTTGGTCTGGCCGTGGATGGTGAGATCGCCTGTGAGTGGGATGGTGACTACTGAGCCGTCGTCAGGCACGGCGGAGACGTCTGCGGGCTCGGTCAATGTGAAGGTAGACTCTGGATACTTTGTGACCTCAAAGAGCTTTGTCTTCATGTTCTGGTCGCGCACCTTCTTGTCCGTGGTCAGGCTCGCCATGTCCACGGCGATGTGCGCCTTCTCAACGGTGCCGTCCTTGATGGTGGCCTGGCCGGTGACATGCTTGGTTGAGCCGGATGTCGTGCGCTTATCGGCTGGGAGGATCTCATCGATAGTAAAACCTGCCGAGGTGTGGTTATATGCCGTACCTTGCGCCACGTGCCATTCGCCATCGACGTTGGTAGTAGCGGCCTGGACCTTATCCGCATTGATGGGCTCGGTTTTGACACCGCGGCCCATGATCAAAGAAAACACGAGTGGTCCTAGGGCCAGCGCTGTCGAGGCCACAATCAGGATCACGAAGATACTAACGATCAGTTTGCGGTTGCCTAATAGGGATTTCATGTACTATCTCAATTCCTCAAGCTTTCGAGCCAGTGCGACCAGTTCAGCACACAGCTGTTCCATCTCTTCAGCGCTGGCGCTTTCCGACGCTGCCGTAGCAACATCCTCAGCGCAACACCGCAGCTCAAAGAGGCCGTCGCGGAGACGATCAGCCTTCTCTGGAGTTAGGATGACGGCATCCGCAGGAATGGGCGTTCCAACCACGTTGTGGCGCTGCTCGTAGGCTCGCTGCTTGCAGGATGGCGAGCAGAACTTGCGTGGCCTACCCCGGCCGCCCTGCGCGATTTCCTTGCCACACCACTGGCAGGTTGCCGGGCTGCGCCTTGGCGGCGTGTCGGGCTGCGGATCCTGTGTACCAATCACCTCAATCACCTTAGCCCATTAACCCGAGGGTGGGAACAAAGGCAAGGGGCCATTCGTTATAATGATAGATCTTTGGGTGATATAGGTCGACCCTGATCCCTTTCCTACCTCAACACTTGAAAAGGATGATGTTGCATGGCAGATCGCGTACTCCGTGGCAGCCGCATGGGCGCAGTGAGCTACGAAACCGACCGCGACCACGACTTGGCCCCGCGCCAGATGGTGAAGTACCGCACCGAAGACGGCGACATCTACGAGGTGCCCTTCGCTGACGATGCGGAGATTCCCGAGGAGTGGATGTGCAAGAACGGTAAGCTCGGCACTCTGGTTGAGGGCGAAGGCGTAGAGTCCAAGCCCGTGAAGCCGCCGCGGACCCACTGGGACATGCTGCGTGAGCGTCGCTCCATTGAGGAGCTGGATGAACTCTTGACGGAGCGCATTGAGAATCTGCGTTCGCGACGTCGCGCGGCGGCACGCCTCCTCAAGGAGCAGAAGGCGCAGGAAGAAGGAGAGGCCTAGCAGCCTTTGCGCGCCGCATAGAATTCTCAAGGGTAGTGAATCCACGAAGAAGTGGATACCACTACCCTATTTTTCGTTTTGGGGCCGGCTTGCCCGCAGCGCCTTATGCGGCGCTGCCATCGGGTGAATCGGAATTGAGTTCGGGCCATTGTAGCGCCAACTCAGCGAGATAGACTGCGAGGGCCGGACCGAGCACAACGAGAAAGAACAGGTAGCCTCCCCACTGCGCAGGGAAAAAGAGTGGGTACAGTACCAGCAGTGCCCAAGGGCACACTGCTAAAAGCGTACGCGGAAGGTGCGCTACCGCCTTCATCATGGCCGTTGTGCACCGTTGACTAAACCTCAACCCTGGCGCATCGAGGTGGAAGAACCACACACTAATGCAGCTTATGACAATGAGGCCTGAGACCAGCGCAGCGCGAAGCACTACGCCCATCGTCCCGAGCTCAGCCTTTGCGATAATGGCGAATTCATAGGCGGCCAAGGCGCCTACGGCGAGGTAAATGAGCCACCATGTAGTGTTTACCCCGGGACGCGTCAAAAGGCCCCGAACGAAGGCCGAGCCGCGGCGGGAACCTTCTTCGCGAACCATCTGACCAGTCACCGCGTGAGCGGTGCGTAGGGACATTCCCCCAGTGAATACGGGAAAGCACGTGATAACCAGGAGAACGTTAACGATGACGAGGTCAGCGAAGAGGCTCAGAGCAGCATAGAACTTCGATTCGGGGCCCAGCATGCGGTTCATGGTTTTCTAACCTACCGCACTGCGGATTAGCCCTTGACAGCGCCGGCAGCAACACCTTCGATGATGTGCTTCTGCGTGGAGAAGTAGAAGATGACGATAGGAATAATGGCCAGAACCAGCATCGCCATCATGGCGCCCATATCGCGGTTACCGTTGGAGCCAACGAAGGACTGGATGACTACCGGGATGGTCTTGTAGCGGGTGGAAAGGCCGATGACCAGGTACGGCAGCAGGTAGTCGTTCCATACCCACATGGCATTGAGAATGGCCACGGTAATGGCAGTCGGCTTAAGCATAGGCCACACCACGCGGAAGTAGTTCTGGAGCGGGCCGCAGCCGTCGATCATCGCGGCTTCCTCGACGTCCAAGGGGATGGACTTCACGAATCCGGCAAACATGAACACCGATAGACCGGAACCGAAACCGAGGTAGAGCACCACGATGCCGATCGGGTTGTTGAGGTGAAGCATGTCTGCAATCTTGACCGTCGGGAACATGACCATCTGGAAGGGGATAATCATGGACACCACGAAGAGGTAGTACAGAAGGTTCGTCCACCAGGTCTTAACGCGCGTGATGTAGTAGGCGGTCATCGCGGAGAAAAACACGATGACAATCACGGAGAGAATCGTAATGACGAAGGACCACAAGGTCGCTTCAAGGAAGCCCTGCTTGGTCAAGCCCACCATGAAGTTCTCGAAACCGACCCAGGTTTCACCGATGGGTAGGGAGAAAGGATCGGATGAGATAGCGAACTTGGACTTAAAGGAGTTGATGAAGATGAAGAGAATCGGGCCAAGGAACACGATGGTAAAGAACACCAGGATGGCGTAGACAATGAACTTGGCGCCGCCGGACATCCTGGTCTGGTTGTCCGTGGGAAGCTGGTGTTCCTTCTTCTTCGGGGCCGGTGCGGCCTGCGCTGAAGTACTGGTAGTCATGACTTAAGCCTCGATTTCCTTGGAGCGGGTCGCGCGCAACTGGAAGTACGCGATGACGACCACGACGACGACGAAGATGACGGCCTTGGCCTGCCCCACGCCCTCGACGTTCATACGGTTGAACAGCGTATTGACGATGTTAAGGGCGACCATCTCAGTTTGTCCGCCAGGTGCACCGTTGGTCAGTGCAAGGTTTTGGTCGAAGAGTTTGAAGGAATTCGACAAGGTCAGGAAGAGACAAATGGTGATTGACGGCATGACCATCGGAATGGTGACGTGGCGCAGCATTTCCCACTTGTTGACACCATCGAGCTCAGCGGCCTCGAGAAGCTCCGGCGGGACGTTTTGTAGACCGGCGATGTAGATAATCATCATGTAGCCGATCAGCTGCCAGTTCAGCAGCATGATGAGGCCGGCGTAACCGAATTTCCAGTCCGCGCTAATAGTCGTGGAATAGTGCGAAAGCACGGCGTTGATCATGGTCTGCCAGGTATAGCCCAGGACGATGCCGCCGATGAGGTTCGGCATGAAAAAGACCGTGCGGAAGAAATTTGTTCCGCGAAGCTTGCGGGTCAGCATCCACGCCAAGAGGAAGGCGAAGACGTTGACGGTGATCACGGAGACGATGACCACGAGGACGGTGAAACCGAAGGCTGAGATGAATCCTTCGCGTTGGGAGAAAGCTTTGACGTAGTTGTCGATGCCAACCCACTTGGCGTTAGTGATGGTGGTGAATTTCGTAAAGGAGAGGAAGAAACCCACGATAAACGGCACCAAGAAGGCAATCATGAATGCCAGAAGGGTGGGCAAGACAAAGACTGGGAAGTATTTCTTCAGCGTTGCTTGCATGGTGGTGAAACCTTAAATTCAGGTGGTGCCACGCGTTTCCCAAAGGATGGCGGCGAGGAGAGGGGGGCTGAGGGCGTGGAACAAACTGACGAGTACGTGCCATGCCTCTCACCTACTCCCCTCCCCGCCCTCCGTTTGGGAAGGCGGATGGCGAGGGGATGGGACTAAAGGTTTAGCCCCAGTTGGATTCCTTTTCAGCAGCCCAGTTGTCCTTGAACTGCTTGACGACGTCATCCCACTTCAGGGTGCCGGAGGCATACTGAGACAGGGCTTGGCCGAAGTCATCCTTGAACTGCTGTGACGGGAAGTACTGGAAGTTCCACGGGTAGGTGGTGAGGTCTTCGTTGTCGATAGCTTCCGCGACCTGCTTTGCCAGCGGGTCATTCGGAGTGTCTTCTGCGGAGTAGTTCTTGAACGGGGCAATGAAGCCAAGGTCCTTAACCACGTGCTCCTTGCCGGCATCGGAGGTGAAGAGCCAGTCCACGAAGTCCTTGGTAGCCTTCTGGTCTGCCTCGGAAGCCTCCGAGTTCACACCCAAGTAGTTTTCGGTACCGACGTTGATGCCGTGCTTCTCCTCATCCGGCAGGCCCATGTACATCGGCAGGAACTTGATCTTGTCTTCCTTGACTACGTTGCCGGAGGTCTCGGAAATCTGGGACCATGCCCAGTTACCGTTTTGGACCATGGCGGCCTTGCCCTGAGCGAACTCAGCCATGGAGTCAGAGACCGTCTTAGACGGGGCAAGAGACTTCTCGACGGTGGAGTTGTCCAGGTAGAGATCGAAGAGGTTCTTGTACTCCTTGTTATAGGAGAAGTCGATTTCGTTGGTGTCCTCGACGCCCTTGTCTTGGTACTCCTGCCAAATCGGAGCGTTGGCCAGGTGTGTCTGCCAGCGCCAGTCCTCGCCGGAGGTCAGTGAGGTGGAGGCAAAGGCGCCCTCAATGCCGAGCTCGTCCTTCTTCGCCTGCATGTCCTCGGCGACTTCCTTGAGCTTCTGGTAGCTCTTGATCTCATCGGTGGACTTGATCTTTGCCCCGGAGGTGGCGATGTACTTGTCGAAGATCTCGTCGTTGTAGATGATGCCGAAGCCCTCGACAGCGAACGGGACGCCGCGTACCTCTCCATCTTCAGTGGTCAGTGGCGGGATGTCATCGGTGAGCTGCTTAGCTACCTCGGTATCCGACATGTCTGCCATGTAGTCTTGCCAGGTGATGAAACCAGCCGGGCCGTTGACCTGGAAGAGGGTCGGTGCTTCATCTTTGCCGATCTCAGCCTTGAGGGTCTGCTCATAGGAGCCGGAGGCTGCGGTGACGACCTTGACCTTGACGCCGGTCTCTTCGGTGTAAGCCTTTGCGATCTCCTGGTAAGCGGCATCCTGTTCTGGCTTGAAGTTCAGGAAGTAGACATCGCCTTCGTCGTCAGTAGAGCCTGAGCAGGCGACGAGACTTGCGGCGGCCAGCATGGAAGCCATGCTGATGGATGCGATGCGAGTAAGACGCTTCATGTGGTCCTCATCTTTCTTGATGAAAAGCGGGATGTTGAGCCGTAGATAGACAACCGGCTCGTATGCGGTTATGTCTGGGCGATCCTCCATGACAAAGGCTCTTGCCCAGTGCTACCAGTTGGTCCATAGCTGGTCACTATCCGACTATGAACTGGTTAGCCTGTCTCCTACCTTAGTGAGGTATTCCACACGATCAAAAGAAATCGGGCCTAAAACGCCCGATTGTGACTATATCCATATTCGGGCATGAGATCGCTCCCCATTTAAGGGGCAATCGGGCCTAAAACATACAAAACGATATAAGAAACGGCTGAGAGCGGCTCGATAGACTTGAGCTATTGAGCGGTGTTGGGGCACACGGGCGGTTATGACAAGTCGTCATTCGGTGCCGGCGTCTGAAGCAGCCGAGCCTCGTCGCGGCGGGCGGGCAATACGGAAGAGAGATAGGACGCCGTGGCTTCCGGGAGGGTTACGGCTTCTCCCCTCTCTTGGGCGAGGAACCAGCGGTGGTCAACGATCTCGTGGAAGATCTGTGCCGGTTCCAGCTTGTGGAGCATCTCGACGGGAACCGCAGCAATGGTCGGTTCATACTCGTGTGTCATCCACAAGTGCGCCGCCTGGGTCAGCCCAACATGAGGGCCGCACTCGATGGCCTGATAGGCCTGGATAGAGCCCAATAGGCGTTGCGCTTGGTGCTCCTCGACGCTCAGCCCTGTCAAGCTCAACAACTCCGAACGATAGTGGCCGGGATCGACTACCACAGGGCGAATGCGCACGACCTGTTTCGACTCGTCCTTGGTGACCTTGAGCTCCCCCACGTCGAAACCCAGCTGGTTAAGGCGGTCGATCCTCTCGGAAACGCGCCAGTACTCGCTGGCATCTACGGATTCTTCGGCGGTCAGCTCTGTCCACAATTCAAGGTAGGAACTCTCGACCAAGCTTCCGAGGGCGATAACATCGATATCTTGATCTAGGCATTCACCTGCCTGCAAGTCCATGAGCTCACCGATGATGTTGACGCGGGCGATGTCGACGTCGTAAAGCCTGCGTGACTCGGAGAGATTGGGCTGGAACTCCCCTGTTTCGGCGTCGACAAGATAGGCCGAATAAGTCTCGGCATCACGCCGGAAAAGGGTATTCGACAGCGATACATCACCCCAGTAGAAATTCAGCAAGTGCATCCGCACCAAAAGCACCGACAAGGCACGGATGAGCTTCTCCGCTTCGACGACTGTCAGGTGCCGCGAGAAGATCTCGCGGTACGGAAGAGAAAACTCTAGGTGTTCAGTCACCAGAGCTGCGGTGAGCTCTCCGTAGCTTTCTACAGCCGGCTGGCGTCCCGTGATGACTGCAACGGGACGCACGCTGGGAGCGCCGAGGCGCTGCAGCTCACGCAGCATCTTGTACTCGTGGTGAGCGGTACGCGCACCAATCTCCTTGACTGCGACGATGCCGCGATTGATCCCCACGAAACGCACGATATGCCGGGAAATGCCCCTGGGCAGTGCGGCGATGAGATCATCGGGCCACTGTTCCAGGGGCGTATCCCAAGGCAACGCCAGCAATGCCGACGCGTACGTCGAAGAGGTGATGCTCATGGACTCTTTCATGTCGAGTCACTCCACCTTCTTTGCTGATTTTGGCCTAGAGCTTTGCCACAGCCGTGCTGACGTTCGCGACATGTTCCGCGGGTCAGCCGGCATATGGGCTTAAGGGAGGCGCTTGCCAGTCGACGCCGAGAAGTTGTGCTGGCCGCCTTCCACGATGCGTGCGTGGAAAATGCTGCCCGGGGCAGGCGCAGTGTTCGGAGCTGCACGAACGACGATCTGGCCCGACTCGGGAACGTCTTCGCTCGAGGAGCCGAGATCACCTTCGCCCACCAATTTTCCGTAGAGGAAGGAGTCGGAACCAAGCTCTTCCACGAAGTCAAGCTTGATCGGGATGGAGAGATCGGTGGACTCGCCCTCGGGGATGATTTCGAGGGCCTCTGGGCGGAAGCCGATGGTGATGCGACCGTTATCCTCCGGCGTCATCGCAGCGACAGTTTCCGGGGAAAGCTTGATACGAGCATGGCCGGAGGTTGCGTTACCGTCCTTGACAGAGAAGGTGCCCAGGTTCATTGCCGGGGAGCCGATAAAGCCGGCGACGAAGACGTTGGCGGGGCGGTCGTAGAGCTCGCGGGGTGCGCCAACCTGCTGAAGGTAACCGTCCTTCAGTACAGCGATGCGGTCACCCATGGTCAAGGCCTCAGTCTGGTCGTGGGTGACGTAGACGGTGGTAACCCCAAGCTTGCGCTGCAGGGCTGCGATCTGGGTACGGGTCTGCACGCGCAGCTTGGCATCGAGGTTGGACAGCGGCTCATCCATGAGGAAGACCTGCGGGTTACGCACGATTGCGCGGCCCATGGCAACACGCTGACGCTGACCGCCGGACAGGGCCTTCGGCTTGCGCTCAAGGAATTCGGTAAGACCCAGGGTGGCGGCGGCTTCGTCGACACGCTTGTTAATTTCGTCCTGGGACTTGCCGGCGATTTTCAGGGCGAAGCCCATGTTCTCGCGCACGGTCATGTGCGGGTAGAGAGCATAGTTCTGGAAGACCATGGCGATATCTCGGTCACGCGGGGCAACGTGGGTGACGTCTTTGTCGCCGATGTAGATGGCACCGTCGGTGACGTTTTCCAAGCCGGCCAGCATGCGCAGCGTCGTGGACTTACCGCAGCCGGAGGGGCCGACGAGGACGAGGAATTCGCCATCGGCGATTTCCAGGTTGAACTTCTTGACGGTGGGTTCCTTAGCGCCTGGGTAGGTCAGGGACGCATCTTTGAACGTTACGGTTGCCATAGCATACTCTCCTCCATCGGCAGGTACGTGCCGAACGATCCGTAGTGTGAGAATGAAGTGAAGCAAGTCACTGTGCACCAGATAAAGTGCCACCTACGACATTAGCACTGGTGGTGGTTATTACCGCAAAAGCCCGAAAACCATGACAGGTTTTCGGGCTTGTTTGCCTTATGCGAGGCTCGAAAGGTCAGCGTGCCTTTCCTTGGAGAGACTGGATTTTAACGGCTGAGCATTCCTTTAACCAGGCTGGATACCTCGGACACAAAGTCAGACACGGCATTCTTAGCCGTGGCGGCCTTGGAACCAAGCTCCATATCCTTCACTGTGCGGGAAGTGATCTTGGATACTTCCGAGGTGAAGTCGCTGACCTGCTCGGAGCGGTGAGCGACTCCCCACTTGGTCACCTCGAGCAGGGAATCCTTGACGAAGGAGCCGTCCAGCTTGGATTCGCCCAGCTCGCGCTCGGTGAAGGTAATCGGAACCTCGCGGACATCGAAGCCATCCTTGATGGCGCGGAAGGCAACATCTACCTGGAAGATGTAGCCGGCGTTGGATAGTTCCTCAAAGTCGAGGTGCTCTAGCAGTTCGCGACGGAAGGCGCGGTATCCAGCGGTCATGTCGTTGATGCCAGCGCCCAGCGCCACCGAAATGTACTTGTTGCCCAATCGGGACAGTAGCTCGCGGTTGGCCGGCCAGTTCACAGTCTCTCCACCCGGCACATAGCGAGAACCGATCACCAAGTCAGCACCCTTGTCGATCTCCTCGAGCAAGAGATGCAGCTGCTCCGGGGCGTGGGAGCCGTCCGCGTCCATCTCGCAGAGCACCTGGTAGTCCTTCTCCAGGCCCCACTCGAAGCCGGCGATGTAGGCGCCGAGGAGGCCGCCCTTGCCCTCGCGGTGAAGGACGTGCAGGTGAGAATCCTCGGCGGCCAGCTTGTCCGCGGCCTCTCCGGTGCCGTCCGGGGAGTTATCGTCCACGATCAGGATGTGAACCTCCGGGGTGGCCTTGCGCACGCGGCCGGTAATCAGCGGCAGGTTCTCAATCTCGTTGTAGGTGGGGATGATGACCAGAGTAGATTCGCGGGTCGAGCTCACTAGTTCCTTGCTCCTTTTGGTTTCTGCTTTAAGGCGCGCTGCGCCGTCCGGACAAGCGGGTGGAATAGATCGCGTACAGCGCGCAGACCGTTCCAATAATAGTCATGAGCCACTGCAGGAGCGAACCATAACGCACCGCAAATGTACGCCCCTCTCGGAGCGGAAGCTCTTCTTCGAGATAAGCCGGTTCAAAGATGCCGCTGTCCTGGCTCACGGAACCATCTGGGTGCACGATGGCCGAGACCCCTGACGTGGCCGCCACAACGACGGCGCGATCTGCTTCCATGGCGCGCAGACGGCTCATGGCCAACTGCTGGTAGGTCATATCGGAATCACTGAACGTGGCGTTATTTGTTGGCGTCGTGAGAATCTGCGCCCCGTTGTTAATCGCGGTTCGAAAGGCCTGGTCAAAGCTCACCTCGTAGCAGGTGGCAACGCCGACCGCAGTTCCGGCCATGGTCACCATTCCTGGCCCGTCACCGGGTTTCATGTCGCCTGCGAGATCCACCAAATCGGTAATCCGCGCAAAGAAGTCACGCATCGGCATCGTTTCGCCAAAAGGCTGCAGGTACTTCTTGTAGTGATGCTCCCCCACCGATCCATCCGGGTTGAATACCTGCATGGTGTTGCGCGCACCGACCTCATCGCGCGTTAACGTGCCGACGAGGATGGGGGCGTCGATGTCGTGGGCGGCGGCGTCGATAAGCGCCCGTGCGTCGTCGTTGGCAAAAGGATTGATATCGGAGGAGTTCTCCGGCCAGATGACGATGTCAGGCCGTGCACCATCCTTGGCTGCCTGTTCGGTGACGCGGACGTGGTTATCCAGCACCGCGCGGCGCTGCGCGGCGAAGTCGAGGCCAAGCCGCGGAACGTTTCCCTGGACAGCGGCTACCGTCACAGTACCCGTGGTATGGCTAGGGCGATTCACGCCCTGCGCAGCTACAAGTCCGGCAAGCAACGGCACCGCTAAGAGGGCACAGGCCAACCGTGGCGCGCGCGCAAGCCCCACCAGACCCGCGCCCATGCAGACGACCGCACAAGTAATGAGCGCGGGACCACCCCACGGGGCGAGGTTGGCCAACGGTCCTTCGATCTGACCCCATGCCAGGCGCACCCAGGCAAAGCCTCCAAAAGGTACGGAGGAGCGCAGCATTTCCACCGCCACGTAGAAAAAGGGAAAGAGCGCGAACCCATAGCGCAAGCGCAGCAGTGCTGCCCCACCGACGCCGAGGAGGATGCTGTACAGCGAGAGGAAGATAGCGAGCGCAATATAAGGCATGTTGCCCACGAGCTCACCAATCCACGGCAGCGTGAAGAGGTACAAGACAGCGCTATGGACTATGGCGATGAGTACTGCCCATCCTAGATGCAGGGGCTTTCTCCACGGCGCCAGCGCTGCCACCAGCATGGCCATCCCAATGATCCCCGCGGCCCACCAGCCGCGTGGTTCCACCGAAAGATACGTGACCGCGCCCGACAGAGCGGCAAGAACAAGCCGCGCGAATATGGGGAGCACTACTTGCTTCCGTCCTCGAAGTCCTCGGGCTTAACGTGTTGAGTCCACGAGCGGATTTCTTCTTCATCCAAGACTTCGTGCGATTGGCCTGACTGATCCATCCCGCTGCCGGCTGTATTGCCACCAACAGTGCCGAAGGAACCATAGGAATCGCGGTGCTGCGACATGGGCGAGGCCTCGTACACGCGCACGCCCATGTCCTCAATCTTTTTGAACATCGATGCGGCAAGGAGCGTGCGGATTATGGAGCGCGTGGGCGCAAAGATGAGCAGAGCGCCAAAAACAGTGGAGACGAACCCAGGCAGCGAAAGCAGGATGCCGCCCACCATGGTCAGACCAACATTGCCGGCCGTTTTGCCTGGGGTGGGATCCTCCATCACATAGACGCCGTCTTCGGTCTGCCGGATGCGGCTGGCCATCATGCGGCGCACTTCCCAGCTGGCAATCGTCATCCCGAACAGCATGGTTAACGCCAAAGCAAGCAGCGCCCACAGCACACCGATCCACTCGGCGACTGCCCAAAACGCCAGGGTTTCGAGGAGGATGTACGCGATGAACAGAAGAAACGGCATGCAGCCCACCATACTTGCTGGACCTGCCGGTTCGCTGGCGACCCTCCCGTAACGATTAAACTTGCGCACCATGTCCCTCACTGAGTCGAAGCATCCTGAATCCGAGACCATGCGCTTCCACCCCGCCGGCGGCGTCGTCACGCCCGAGCAGTGGTTAGCACTGGGCCAGGCCGCCCGTGAACATGGCGATGGCTATGTGTACCTAGAGCAGCACAGTGTTATCAGTGTGCGCGGCGTGAGTAACGAGCAGGCGCTTGGCGACGTCCCCCTCCCCACCGCCGCTGCCCACGTCTTGGCCTCTCCCCTCTCTCTTCAGGCGCGCCGGGTAGCGCAGCGCGTTGCTGATGCCTTATCTGAAGAGGAAGGAACCTCCCCGGCTATCACCCGCGCTGCGGTCTTCGGCGTCGATGGTGGAGCTGGCGATCTCCTCGCACACGGCGTGGCGGCGGGACTCCAACTATCCGGCGGCAGTGCAGGGCAGGTCGAGGAAGCCGACTCCGCACGCCTCATCCGTGAGGGGGCAGCAACTGGACCGGCGCTGGGATTATGCGACGCGATTTCGCAGCTCGTGGACTACGTGGACGAGGTCTCCGCTGAGAATCCAGAGGCCATTGACCGGTTGTCCTCGGCTACACCTGCCGGACTCGCGCAATCGGATGTGCCCATTGGTTGGTTAACCGAACACACTGCGCCCGGCCGCGTCGATCTCGGCGCGGGCCTCCAAGATGGCGTGTTGCCCGCAGAGTACGCAGGGCTCATTGCTCAGCTGGGAGCAGCGATCACCGTTACTCCGTGGCAGGGCTTGGTCATCCACGATTTGGCGGAGGGCGATGCGGACGTCGTGCTCCGCGTCCTTGCTCCGCGCGGCTTCATCTTCGATGCCAATTCCCCCGCGCTCGGACATCGCTAGCGCGGCATGTGCCGCCAGATGGGGCGCGGGACAAGCTTCATGACCCAGGCCAACAGCTGAAGCGTCCGTGGGATCCACAGCGTGCGGGACACCGGCCGCGAACCCGACGAGGATTCGACGGCCTTGACCACAGCTTGTGCGACTACGTCAGGTGTCACCGACAGGGGCGCGGGTTTCATCCCTTGTGTCATGGACCCGATAACGAAACCGGGGCGCGCGGTGATCAGCGCTAGGTCGCTGCCCTGCAGGCGATCCGCCAGACCTTGGCAGAAGGCATCGAGGCCAGCCTTGGTTGAGCCATAGACATAGTTGGCCCGCCGTGCACGCCAGCCCGCAATGGAGGAAAAGGCCACGATATGGCCTCTTTTCATGACGTCGGCCAGCACGGTGAGCATAGATACCTGCGCGGCATAATCAACCAGAGCGATGTCGAAGGCATGGGCTTCGTCGTGCTCAGCTTGCTCCTGGTCACCCAAGATTCCGAAGGCGACAACCGCCGTCGTGATGTCCTCACCCGCGAGCGCTGCAGCTTGCTCGATAACTGCGCGGTGGGAGGACACATCCGCGGCATCGAAGGAAAGCGTGTGAACGGACGTTGCTCCGTTGCGCAGAAGCTCTGAGGTGAGCTCATCCATGCCGTGCTCACCCCGCGCGGCAAGTACTACCGGGCGGCCTGCGCACAACCGGCGTGCAAGCTCGCCGCCAATATCGCTGCGCCCACCAAGAATCAATAGCGCGCCCATTAACGCAACCCCCTCGGAGCTTGGTTCAAAGACTCGTAGCCGGACTCGGTGGTCACCACGATGTCCTCGAGACGCATGCCCCATTTTCCGGGTACATAGATACCAGGTTCGATCGAGAAGGCCATGGACTCTGCAAGCTCCAGCTCGTTTCCTTCCATGATGAAGGGCTCCTCGTGCGTCGACAAGCCGATGCCATGTCCGGTGCGGTGCGTGAAGTACTCACCCCAGCCGGCGCTTTCGATCACACTGCGTGTCGCACGGTCGATCTCCTGGGCAGTCGCCCCGGGCCGTGCAGCAGCTCGCCCGGCAGCTTGGGCCTCTTCCAACACCGCATAGGCTTCCTGGAAATCAGCAGGCGCCGCAGAAGGATCTGCGCCTACCACGTAGGTGCGTGTGCAATCAGAGTGATAGCCGGAGGGCAACGTCCCCCCGATATCCACCACCACGGGATCACCAGCGCTGAGTTCGCGCTCCCCGTAGTCATAGTGCGGGTTCGCACCATTCGGGCCGGAACCAACGATTATGAAGTCCACCTCTTTGTGCTCGCGCAAGATAAGCTCGCGCAAATCTGCCGCTACGTCGGCCTCAGTGCGGCCAGGCTGCAGGAGACGTGGCACCTCTGCATGGACGGCATCGATAGCCACTGCCGCAGCGCGTAGCTCCGCGACTTCATCTGGGTCCTTGCGGCTAAAGAGCCCAGCCAGCGCCTCGGTAGCAAGCACATACTCCACATGTGGAGCATCCGTCGAAGTGAGCGAAGACGGCTCGACTTGGCGTCGAATCGTGGACTGGAAACGCAATACGTGGTCCGCAGTTAGCGAAGAGCCCACAGCCACGGTGGTGGGATGCGTACCGTCTAAGGCCAGTGCATAAGGGTCCTGCCCGTCACTCCATCCCACTAGCTGGGCAGCAACGCCTTGAAGCGATTCAATGTCGGTGCTGGGTGCGACGATGATCGGTTTGGCCTCGGGACGGATGACCAGGCACGTCAACCGCTCATGGGAAGAGACCCAGGAACCCGTAAGATAAGCGAACTCTGCGCCGGTACCCACGAGCAATACATCGATACCCTTGGCAGCGGCAATCGCGCGGGCGCGGTCCAAGCGGGAAGCATAATCAGTCATGGCAGTTAGCCTACCGCTCGCCTTCGTCCAGTTAAGCTGGGCGCCGTGAATTCCTATCCCGCAGCCGTCAAGATCCGTACCCGCGGTAGCTATTGCTCGGGTGTGCTCATCGATGCATCCTTAAACCCCCGCTCCCAGCAGCGAACCCGGCTAGTTCTGACCTGTGCGCACTTCTTTCGCGATGGCGTGGGCGGTGGTGAACACTACAAAGTCAGTGGCGGGTTCAACCGGCGGATCACCGCCGTGCGCACGATTGACGGGACCGATATAGCTGTGTGCCTGCTTGATATACCAGCACCGCCCCGGGACCTTCCGGGGCTCGCTAAAAGCACACCGCATTCTCGCGCGCCAGTCAACACCTGGGGATATGGCGGAAAGTCCCGTCGCGCACAGAAGCGAACGGGGTTATTTCTACTGCCCTTCTTTCGCACGTGGTCCATCGACTTCCGCACCACTGTCTCCCCCGCCGGATTTGTCTTCAACACGATTCCGGCAGTCAAGGGTGACTCGGGAGGGCCAGCGCTTGTCGACGACTCCGTCATCGGAACCCAAGCCCTCATCCTCAACCCATTGGGGAGAAACCTGAAGCTAGCCACGGTGGCGCTGGTCGCGCCCCACCGCAAGGCCATCGCGGCGGCAGCCACCGTGATACTGGACTTGGTCGAAGGAAATTAAGCGCCGATGGCGACAACGCCTCGTTGAATCGCGTCAATGGCGCGCCGGGCATTGCGGCGAATCTCTTCTTCGTAGCCTGTCTTGGCTACCTGCTGGAGCAGGTCGATGACCTGGCGGCACCAACGGACGAAGTCACCCGGAGTCAGCTCTGCGCCGGACTCGTTAGCCGCGGCCATGCAATAGGCCAAGGGTGCGCCCGCCGTCCACTGGTGGATGGCCAGCGCGAAGGCAGGCTCCGGTTCACGGGTCTGTGGCAGATTATGGCGCTTCTCATCGCTGACAAGCTCCGCGTAGATGCGCCACGTTGCGTTCATGGCGTCCGCCATTTCGTCGCTAGCCGCACCTGGTTCGCCGCGGGTGGCCTTGCGGTTTTCGAAGACGCACAGGGAGGCAACGCCGGCCAGCTCTGCCGGGTCAAGGTCATTCCAGATACCCCGCTTGAGGCATTGTGCCACCAGTAGGTCGGATTCGGAATGGATCTTGGCCAAGCGCTCGCCTTCGTCCGTGATGACCGGCTCGCGGTCCTCGCCATAGCCTTCAAACTCCACGTAATCCATCTCTGCCAGCAGGTCCACGATGCGCTCGAAAGTGCGGCCGAGGGTATCCGTGGCGCGCTCCACCTTGGCTTCCAACTTGTGGAGCTCGCGCTCGCGTCGGGCGAGCTTTTGGGCCACACCGGCCAGCTGCTCGCGGTCGGTCGCCGGCCAATTGTGCACCGGGTGCTCGCGGAGGGCATCGCGCAGCTGCGCGATCTTCTTGTTGGGACGATTGCGCGGCTCAGTGCGCATCTTCTTAGGCCGCTTGTAGTAGTCGCGTTTGAAGGCATCCTGAACGTACTTGGTATGCCGACGCGGATTCTTCTGCGCCGCACGCGGCAGCTTCATGTGGCCGACCACAATTGGCGGATTATCTATACCGGCTGCATCGATGCGGCCTGACCATCCGGTCTCCGTGGTGACCCAGGGGCGTGGATCGGCGGTCTGGTTTGCCGGGGTGATGACAACTGCCAGGGTTGGTCGCTTCTTCGTTGCGATAGCGATGACCTCACCCACCTGCAAGCGGGCAAGGACCGCCGCGACCTCCTTGCTCCTCTCTTCCCTCTTGGAGGCACGCGCTGACTTTTCTTCCTCAGTCAGTGCGCGGCGCAGCCTCATATAGTCCATGAGGATCTCAGCCGGGTCTTCACCATCAATTGTCGGTGGTGCCAAGTTATCTACGGCCTGATCCAACTGTGCCCGAAGCTCACGGACGCGGTGCTCAGCGCGCTCAATCTCGCGCGTTTCTTCCACGACGGAACCATCCGCCTGGAACTGCGCAAAGGACTTCTCCAGCAGGCGCAGAGAGTCATCGAAGCCGAGCATGCCCAGCAGGTTGATGGCCATGTTGTAGCCGGGTTCGAAGGTAGAGATGAGCGGATAAGTGCGGGTCGATGCGAGCCCCGCCACCGCGGTGGGATCCATGGCGGGTGCCCACTGCACGACGGCATTGCCCAAGGTATCGATGCCACGCCTGCCCGCGCGGCCGGTGAGCTGCGTGTACTGACCCGGTGTCAGATCCACGTGTGCCTCGCCGTTAAACTTCACGAGCTTCTCAAGGACCACCGTGCGCGCGGGCATATTGATGCCCAGGGCAAGGGTTTCGGTGGCAAAGACCGCACGAACCAGGCCTTTGACGAAGAGCTCCTCCACGATGTGCCTAAAAGCTGGCAGCATACCCGCATGGTGGGCAGCAAAGCCACGTGAGAGTGCTTCGCGCCAACGCTTGAAATCAAGAACCTTGAGGTCTTCTTCCGGAATGCCTTCCACGCCCTTATCGACGATGGCCTTAATCTCAGCTGCCTCCTCTTGGGAGGTCAACACCATGCGGGAGCGCAGGCACTGGTACAAAGCGCCATCGCAGCCCGCACGGGAGAAGATGAAGGTAATCGCCGGCAGCATCTCCATTGCCTGCAGTTCTTTGAGCACCTCTGGACGGCCCAGCGGTCGGTAGCGGTCCTGCGCACGGGGTGCGCCGCTGCGCCGATCCTTGTTTCGGTCGTTGCGTCCTCCGCCTTTGTGTCGGGCACGTGCACGGAAGCTCGCGCGGTTTTGTGAATAGTCTGCGCGGCCGTTATCGCTGTCTCCTGCTTCTAGGCGCTGGATACGCCGCGCCAACTCAGTATTGACCTGGCCGCCTGAATCAGGCTCGAAAAGTGGGTAGATCTTACGGCCCACCATCATCCACTGGTCCAGCGGTACGGGGCGCTTGTCGGTGACGATGACCTTGGTATCTCCGCGCACGGTGGTTAGCCACCGGCCGAACTCCTCGGAATTGGACACCGTTGCCGACAGACCGATGATGGAGACGTGCTCCTCCAGGTTAAGGATGACCTCTTCCCATACCGCGCCGCGCGAGGCATCCGCCAAGAAGTGGATCTCATCCATCACCACGTGGGTCAAGCGATCCAATGCGCCTGAGCCCGCATAAATCATGTTGCGCAGGACCTCGGTGGTCATCACGAGGATGTCCGCGGAAGAATTGATGGAGACATCACCCGTCAGCAGCCCCACGGCATCCTCGCCGTGTGCCTCAACCAGGTCGTGGTACTTCTGGTTACTCAGCGCTTTGATAGGGGTGGTGTAGAAACAGCGGGTCCCCTGGCGCAGCGCCAGGGACACGGCGAACTCACCAACGACCGTTTTGCCCGCGCCGGTGGGAGCACAGACCAAGACTCCGTGGCCCGCTTCAACTGCTTGGCATCCTTCAATCTGGAAGTCATCCAGTGAGTACGGCAGTGCTTGAGTGAACTCGTCCAGATGCGTCAGTGTCATAAGTCCCCAGGGTACCTGTCAGGCACCGCGAACTAGCGCGCTGGCCCCGGCCCCTAAACAAAGAGCTAGGGCAGGAGCCTCAACAGGCTATAGAACGTCGTCGAAGAAACCGCTTTGCGGGGGCTGGGTATTGGCCTGATGGGCCTTTGGTGCCTGAACGTCACCGGCCGCAGCTGGAGGGACGGGGTGGGAAGATACCGGCCGCGAAGACACAGAAACGCTCGTTGATGCAGACACCGGAGTTGGTGCACCTATGGCACCCGGACCTTCGTCCAAGGACGAGGCAGTTTCATCATCCAGATCCATCCAGTCTGGGCGCTGGCGCTTCTGGCGTTTGTCGTTGATGCGGCAGAACTGGAAGGCCAATTCCACGAGGAGTACGAGGGCACCGGCCAAGACCAACATCGAAAAAGGTTCTTGGCCGGGTGTCACCACCGCAGCGAAGATCATGATGGCGACAATGATGATGCGGCGCTTGTCCTTGACGTCATCGTATTCCAGGACACCTATCACATTGAGGCATACCACGAGTAGTGGGATCTCAAAGCTCACGCCGAAGATGAGGAGCAACGTCAGCAGGAAGTAGAAATAGCGCTCACCGGTTAGTGCCGCGGTCTGGTACTCCGAGCCCATGCCCATGAGGAACTCCAAACCCACGGAAAGGATGAAGTAGGCAAGAAGCGCGCCAAGCACGAAGAGAACTACCGCCGTGGAGACAAAAAAGAAGGTGAAACGGCGCTCGTTCTTATGCAGACCGGGCACAATGAAAGCCCATATTTGATAGAGCCACACCGGTGAGGACATTACTGCGCCAGCCAACGCGCCCACTTTGAGGCGCAGCAGCAGCATTTCGAAGGGGCTGGTGGCAAGCAAGCGGCATTCGCCATCCGCGGTGAAAGAGATGCGCTTTTCCTCAGGCAGCGAGCAATAGGGCCCACGCAAGATCTCGCCCAGCGGCGCCATATTGAACGGAGCGTTTTGATACCAAATGAATCCGATGATGGTGCCTACCACGAGAGCAAGCAAGGAAATCACGATGCGCCGACGCAGTTCTTGGAGATGTTGGACTAGGGTCATCTCCCCCGTAGGATTCTTGGGCTTGCGGCGCAGCTTTGAGATCCACTTTTGCTTGCGTGCGCTAGACGCGGGATTCGGCGGTGTACTCGCGGTACTCAATGCAATGCCTCCCTAGAAAGCCCACAGCGGCACACACGCCCTTGGAGTTCCAAGTCCCTTGAGCGTGGTGTGCCTACCGAGAAAGATGATTAGTTCTGATTTCCATCAACCGGCTTGGATGCGCGCGGCTGCATTTCCGGGCTGTTCCAGAAGTCCTCATCGTTCTTCTTCGATGCAGCAATTTGGGCCTGCTGCTCGGGAGTGTTGTTCTCCTCCTTCATCTCCTTGACTTCGGACTTAAAAATGCGCATGGAGCGGCCCATCGAACGAGCTAGCTCCGGCAGCTTCTTGGCGCCGAACAACAGCACGATGACGAGAACGACAAGGCCGATTTCCAAAGGTCCCACGGTCATTGAGGGTGCCCCTTCTTTCTAGGTTGATGAAGCGTACGGTTCCATGCAGCAGCGCTGTACGGGACGCACGCAGGAGAGCTCTTAGTCTGGCAGTTGAGTATAACGCTCCAGCGCCCGATTTCTATGCTCCGAAATGGCGTCAACAAGCTTTTGCGGCCCCACGACCCGCATTCGGTCGGCTTGGCCGAGGGCGAAACGGCTAAACCATGCTTCAGAGCCGACGGGCATTGTTGCAGCTATCAGCCCATTTTCCAGTGTGTCGCCGAGCGTGATGTCGTAGTGCTCTGCGAGCCAGGTGAAATCTTGGTGAATCTCCAGCTGCGCAACGAAAGTGTGATCTAGACCAAAGGGGGAATCGGGGTTGAAATCCAGCTTGCGCACGTGCGGGGTCGCGCTGGCGTCGAGTACCTCAACATCGCTCATGCGGTCCAAGCGGAACGTGCGGTGCTCCCCCACCGAATCATCCCAGGCCACCAAATAGGGTTCGCCATCCACGATGAAGATTCGTGCCGGGTGCACGGTGCGCTCGCTGGTGCGGTTGGAGGACATGCTCCAATAGGTGAAACGGACCTGCTGGCGCTTGTCGACGGCCCCCGCCAACGCCGCCTGTACCTGAGATTCCTCCGGATCCGTTGTGGCCAGGGAATCGTAGATGGCGGCGGTCTTTTCATCCATGATCTCACGCAGCTTCGCGGCGGCAGAGTGAACCGCGGAAACGTCGACAAGCCCCGGCATTGCCTCGAGGGACTCGAGCGTCAGCAACAACGCGCCGGCCTCAGTTGGGGTCAGACGCAGGGCCTGGGTCAGACCCTGGTCGTTGTAAATCTCGATGCCGTCGCGGTAACTGAAGCTTAAGTCGATGAGGTCTTCAGTATTGCGGCCCACCCCAGAGCAGAAAAGCCTATCGACGGCATCTTTAAGCTCAGTGGGAGTCATTCCCAAGTCTTCGGCCGCTTCCATCGGGGTCAACCCTGGGTGGTTGCGCAGGTATGGGATGAGGTTGAGGGAGCGAACAAGAGACTGCAGCTTGCGAGGTTGATCAGCCATGGTGCGATTCCTCCCCGCTCAAGAGCGCGATGATGTCGGAGCGAACTTCTTCTGGCTCAACCACGACGATATCTGGTGCATATCCCGCGGCGGTGCGCACTAGCCAATCGCGGCGCACGCCCGTCAGCGCAAGGAGGCCATCCGCGCGTCTGCGTCCGGCATCGACAAGCTCCGCGGCCTGGCCATCTGGTACCTCAAGGAGGGCATCGACGGTGTCTCCCCGGTCAAGCGCTTCCACGACGAGATCTTGCAGCGGCGCGGTGGGCTCGAGGTGGGTGGCCGCAGCGCGCGAGCGCCTGACGTTGTCCACGCGGGTAGCGCGGAAAGTACGAGGTGCCTCGCGGTCCACATCCCACCCGACGAGGTAAACGCGATCACGGTGGTTGACTAGGCCCCAGGGATCCATGTGGCGGCGAACCGGCTTGGCTGAGGGCGTGGCGTAGTAATCAAAGGAAATGCGCAGCCCCGCGCGCACGGCGGTAATCACCCCGGTGACGAGCTCTGGGCTCAGCCTGGTCATGTCGTTGACGGCGGTGTAGACGGGCGCACCGCGCAAGTCGCGGGAGGCTCCCGAGGCTGCGAGTTTGGTCCACGCGGACAAGCTGAAATCACTCAAGCCCCCCGGGGTGCCAATCCCTCCGGCAACGCCCAACACCATGGCTTCCTCGGGTGTGAAGTCCACGGGAGGCAGCTGGTAGCTCTCAGGATCAAGGCGATACAGCGAGCCTTCCACACCACTGCTGTGCACCACCGGCACTCCGGCGCGTTGCAGCGTCACAATGTCGCGGGAAAGCTGCTTCTGAAAGGCCTCGTCGCTGCGGGATTGATAACCCTCGACGTTGGTGCGAATCCAGGCAGCGCTGCGGTCGGGAACGCCGCCTTGGTGCGCTGCGCCGTGGAGGGCAAAGGCGAGGTTGGTGAGCCTTTCGATGGCTCGATCTCGGACTGGTGTCCGAGCCGCAGTGCGATCTGCTGACGGCATGATGGCAGGTTCCTTGTTGAGGTTCGGGGCCTTAAGCACCTTGGTGCGAACGCATGTAGTCTAACAACCCGTCTAAGCGCGGGTCCTCGGATACGAAGGGGTCGGAGAACTCTTCGGTCATGGGTTCTGGGCGGTTGACTTTCATCCGCGTCCAATCCACCGTCACAGCGGCATTGAGCTCGCGGGCAACGGCGAGGAACTCGCCGCGCAGCTTGGCACGGGTGGTCTGCGGTGCGGTATCGACGGCGGCATTGATTGCTGCATCATCGATCCACTGTTCCACCATGCCGCGCTGCTCCAGCACGCTGTAGAGACCGCGCCCAGGGCGAATGTCGTGGTAGGTCAGGTCAATCTGGGCCAGCTTGGGGTGCGCCCAATCTCCGCCCAGGCGCTCGCGGTAGCGGTTCAGCAGGCCGCGCTTAATCACCCAATCGATCTCGCGGTCGACCGCGGAAAAGTCTTGTGTGTCAATGGCCTGGAGGGTGCGCTTCCAGAGATCGACGACGCGTGCGAGCTCAGCCGTTGGTGTCCCGGTGTCCTCGCGGTGCTCCAGCCAACGCTCTGCGGCGGCACACAGTTCTTGCTGGATTGCGAGCGCGGTGGTGTTGCCGCCTCCCTCGAGCGGAAGCTCGGTGCGGCCGGTGGAATCGAGCGCGATGGTGCGGATGTGCTGAATTGGATCAAGCACCGAAAGCTCCGGTACCTCAAAGCCAGCCTCTAGCATCTCCAGCATGAGCAGCGTGGAGCCTACTTTGAGCGCCATCGTGGGCTCCGCCATGTTGGAGTCGCCGACGATAACGTGCATGCGGCGGAAACGCTTCGAATCACCATGCGGTTCATCGCGGGTGTTGATGATGGGGCGTGAGCGAGTCGTCGCAGAGGACACGCCCTCCCACACTTGGTCGGCGCGCTGTGAAAGCACGAAACGCGCAGGCTCGTCGCCCTTGGCAGGTTTAATCATCCCGGCGCCGCAAATGAGCTGGCGGGTGATCATGAACGGCAGGAGGGCCTTGCCGAGGTCTTTGAGCACCACGTGGCGGCCAATGAGGTAGTTCTCGTGGCAGCCGTAGGAATTGCCCGCAGAATCGACGTTATTCTTGAACAAGTAGACGGCGCGCTTCTCCCCCTCCGCAGCCAAGGCTTCCTCCGCCTGTACGGCCATGCGGTTGACCATGGCATCGCCAGCGCGCTCGTACGCGATGAGCTGGCTCAGGCTATCGCATTCAGCGGTGGCGACCTCCGGGTGGGAGCCGACATCGAGGTAGAGGCGCGAGGCGTTGGGGCTAAAGATGTTCGAGGAGGAGTACTTCGACACGATGGGCCGGAAAAGCACGCGAGCTATCTCATCCGGGGACATGACTCGCTGGCCATGGGAAGCACTCGCCGTGATTCCGTACTCGGTTTCGATGCCCATGATCCGCCGTGCGTAGACAGGGGCGCTACCGGAGCGCTGTTCCACCTTTATTCGCCGCCCTTTTGGACGTAGGAGCGCACGAACTCCTCGGCATTGGATTCCAGGAGCCCATCGATCTCATCGAGGAGATCATCGGTTCCGGCGCTGTTGATGCTGACTTGTCCAGCGTCGAACTCTTGTGAGTCTCCTCCCTCACCGTTGCCGCCGCCGGCATTGATCTGAGACTGCTGTCCGCTCATTGTCAGAGCTCCTTTCGCGAGTGGAGGTTTGCTGCGCTAATACAGTGTAGGGTACTCGATTCGCACCCCGAGCTGGCGCAAACCGTCGACGAAATCGGCGGCGCTGTCTGCAGATTCCAGCAAGGTTCCCACTTCGTCCTGTCCGAGCCGCGTGGTGTCATCGAGCGCCACGCAGGCGGCTCCCGAGTTGGCGCCCTCGGCTTCACCAATTCGGAAGGTTAGTGACTGCCACGATGCGGCCAGGACGTCTTCGCCGAACATGCGGGTGGCGTGTCCGCGCAGATAAGCGCGGGTATCCGTGGGCGGGGTGTCGCCGGCCGCAGCAATCTCCTCCTCACTGACCAAGGTGCGCATCTGGCCCTTGCGCACGAGCGCGTGGTAGAGGGACTTGGCCGGGTCAATATCGGTGTACTGCAGATCGATGAGCGCCAGCTTCGGGTCATCTGCAGCCACGCCACGGTCGAGGTATCCCTTAATCAAGCGGTACTTGGCTACCCAATCCAGCAGATGGGCCGCCTTCAACGGGTTGTCCGCCAAGAGCGACACGACCTCGTCCCAGGCGGCAAGAACCTTCTCATCTGACTCTGAGGTCGCAGTGACCCGCTCCCGGTAGACGGCGAGGATCTCGAGGGCGGTGAGGCGGCGGCCGTCGTGAAGCTCCAGCTGATGAGTCAGGGTGAGGTCGCGGCTAACTCGCTGGACCTCTGCCACGGGGTCCTTCAGGCGCAGGTCACTAAAGTCAACGCCCTCCTCAATGGCGTCCAACACCAGTGACGTCATACCCAGCTTGAGCAGCGTCGAGGTATGGGCCATCGTGGCATCACCGATGATGACGTGCAGGCGGCCAAAGTCCTCTGCCACCGCATGCGGTTCATCACGGGTGTTAATGATGCCGCGGTTGAGCGTGGTCTCCAGGGAAATCTCCTGCTCGATATAGTCCGCGCGCTGCGAGATCTGGAAGCCTGGTTCCTCACCATCAGCGCCCAGGCCCATGCGGCCAGCACCGGTGACCACTTGACGGGTGACGAAGAACGGGATCAGACCTTGGGCGATGTCGTCGAAATCAGTCTCCCGGGAGTACTGGTAGTTTTCGTGGCTGCCATAGGAAGCTCCCTTGCCGTCCACGTTGTTCTTGTAAAACTTCAGCGGCGGGCAGGGATCGTGCGTGGCCAGTACTGACGTGCCCTGGGCAGTCAGAGATGCTACGGCATCTGCAGCGCGGCGCAGGATGAGGTCGCCGGCGGCGTCATAAAGCATCGCATCCCAGGCATTGGTGCACTCCGGAGAGGAATACTCAGGGTGGGCGTGATCGACGTAGAAGCGGGCTCCGTTGGCCGTGACCACGTTGGCCACGCCCAGCGCGTTTGGGTCCACCACGGGCACGGTGTGGTAGCGCTTGAGATCGAAGCCGCGGCTATCGCGCAGCGGGTGCTCCTCCCGAAAGTCCCAGCGGGAGCGCGCACCGGTATGCAGGGCGGCATAGGCCACTACCGCGTGCGTGGACGTCACGATTGGTGACAACGCCGGGTTCGACGGCGTGGAGATTCCGTACTCGGTTTCGGTTCCTAGGACACGGCTCAAGGTTTTACTCCCATCAATTCGACCCCGGTGACATGCGCGCCGGCGGAGGTCCCGGCGACGATCTTGGCCCACTCCTCCGGGTTGGCGGATGTCGGTACGTATTCCGATTCAGCCTGCTCGGCAGCAATGGCCTGGTGCAGGTGCGCGGCGGTGATGCCTGCGGGTTGTTTACCCTCCGCAGCGTTGGTTTCGTCCAAAGCCTCCTTGATAGCCAACTTCTTTGCGCGGGAGACGATGTTGGCGATCATCGCGCCGGAGACGAAGTCCCGGTAGTGCAGCACGCGAGGATCCGCGTTGGAGAAGTGCAGCGTGACGAAGGGGCGCTCCGCGTAGAGATCCTCCACTGCGGTATCGATGAGCTGGGAAAGCTCGCCCTCGTGCGGGACTGATTCCGGGAAGTGGCGCGCAAAGATTTCCCGCGCGCCCTGCTTGGTGGGCCGGTTGACGCGGATCTTGATGTCGAGGCGCCCCGGGCGCATGATGGCGGGGTCGATGAGCTCCTCGCGGTTGGTGGCACCGATGACGATGACATTGCTGAGCTTCTCGACGCCATCCAATTCCGTCAGCAGCTGCGGGACGACGGTGG
The DNA here is from genome assembly GCF_001813425.1 of Corynebacterium sp. HMSC056E09. Classification (NCBI taxonomy): domain Bacteria; kingdom Bacillati; phylum Actinomycetota; class Actinomycetes; order Mycobacteriales; family Corynebacteriaceae; genus Corynebacterium; species Corynebacterium sp. HMSC056E09. The sequence continues at coordinate 118,810 of NZ_KV812477.1, read as the reverse complement.
TTTCCATATCGGAGGACACACCGGAGCCGCGCGTGCGGAAGATGGATTCCATCTCATCGAAGAAGATGATGACCGGCCGCTGGCTACCATCAGCAGTGGGCTCGGAGGCAAGCTCGCGGGCGCGTTCAAAGATGAGGCGGATACGGCGCTCAGTCTCACCCACGAACTTGTTGAGCAGTTCTGGGCCCTTCACGTTGAGGAAGTAGCTGGGGGCAGTAGCGCCCAGGGACGCCGACAGAGAATGCGCGACCGCCTTGGCGATGAGCGTCTTGCCACAGCCAGGTGGGCCATAGAGCAGCACGCCCTTCGGCGGCTGGAGATCGTATTGGCGGTAGAGCTCTGGGTGGAGGAAAGGCAACTCGACCGAATCGCGGATGAGCGAAATCTGCTCGTCCAAACCACCGATGTCCTCGTAGGATACGTCCGGGACTTCCTCCAGCGTGAGCTGCGCTACTTCAGTCTTGTGCACGCGCTCGGTGGCCACGCCTGATTTCGGCTCGACCAGGAGGGTATCGCCGGCACGGACGGTATCGCGCAGCATCGTGCCGAGCAGCACCACCTGCTCTTCGCCCGCGGAATTGATAACCACCGCGCGGTCGGTGCCTAGGCGCTCCTGGAGCGTCGCCAGCGCGCCGGTATTCACCGGGGCACAGCCCTCCACCACCACGAATCCTTCGCCCAAGCGGACCTGCTGCCCGACTTCTAACGAGCCTGGCTCCAGGTTCGGAGAAATCTTCACCCGCATGGCGCGGCCATTGGTGTATACCTCAGCATCGCGGCGCGAATCGTGTGCGCGCCCGGAATAGCCAAGAAAGACGCCGTACGTGGAGGCAGGCTCTGCAAGAGCGTCCACCTCCGCGAGCATCTGCTGAAGCTTCGTGCGCGCATCCTTCAACAGGGCAGCAAGCTTGGCATTGCGCTCAGCCAGTTGCTCTATCTGGCGGCGGTGCTGGCCAAGTTCCTGGGAATGAGTGGCATCGTTCATAGAATCCACCCTAGCGCGCGGTGCGCCACGTTAAGCCTCGGGGCTTATTTTCGGGCGCGGCGCTGCGGGCGGGGCGGGGTGACGCCGTCGGCAAGCCGACGCGTCCAGATCAGGAACGCGGTGTGCGCGTTCATGCGGTGCTCCGGGCGGGTGGCCAAGCCCTCCACCTTCCATTCACGCACGAGGGACTCCCAGGCGCGCGGCTCCGTAAAGCACTTCAGCTCGCGGATTCCCTCCATCACCTTCATCAGCTGCGGCACGGTGGCCACATAAGTCATGAAGACGCCGCCCGGGATGAGGATATCGCGCACCTTCTCGAGGTGCTCCCAGGGTTCGAGCATGTCCAAGATGACGCGATCCACGGGGCCGCCGAGCTCCTCGACGGTCACATCGGCCAAATCGCCAAGCCGCGGGCTCCACCACTCGGGCTGCTCACCGAAGTATTCGGCGACGTTGTTCACGGCGTATTCCAAGTGATCATCGCGCACCTCATAGGAGAAAACGTGGCCTTCTGGCCCCACGGCGCGCAAGAGGGTCATTGAGAGTGCTCCGGAACCGGCGCCGGCTTCCAGCACGCGCGCACCCATGAAGATATCGCCCTCGACCAGGATCTGCGCGGAGTCCTTGGGGTAAATCACCGCAGCACCGCGCGGCATCGACAAGACGTGATCCACCATGAGGTGGCGGAACAAGAGGAAGGAGCTGCCCAGCGTCGAATCGATGACGGAGCCCTCATCCATGCCGACGATGTCATCGTGGTTGATGATGCCCTTGTGCGAATGGAACTGGCCTCCCTCCTCGAGGACGATGGTGTAATGACGCCGCTTGGCATCCGTGAGCTGCACGCGGTCGCCGTAGCGGAAGGGGCCAGAATAAGCCATAGCGTGAAAAACCTTTCACAAAGTTAGGGGCAAGAAGGATTAACCAACCAAGTATGCCTCAAGGGCGTCACCAAGCCATAGTTGGTCGCGCTCGCCTACCAGCTCACGGATCGAGTGCATCGAGAGCATCGGCACTCCCACATCAACGGTGGGGATGCCCAGACGGGTGGCAGAAATCGGCCCGATGGTGGAGCCACACGGGACATCGTTATTTCCCACGAAGCGCTGGACCGGAACACCCGCACGGCGGCAGGCAGATTCCCACAGGGCCACGGTATTAGCGTCGGAAGCATAGCGCTGGTTGCCGTTAATCTTGGTCACCGGGCCTTGGCCGATGATCGGGTGATGCGTGGGATCGTGCTTTTCGGCGTAGTTGGGGTGCACGGAGTGCGCGGCGTCGGCCGAGACACAGCTGGAGCGCGCAAACATCTGGAAACGCTGCTCCTCGTTCGCGCCGAGGGCACGGGCGGTGCGGGTCAGGATATCCCCCAGGATCGGGCCACCTGCGCCGTAGCGCGAAGAGGAGCCCACCTCTTCGTGATCAAAGGCCGCCATGACGAGGACGTCCTTGTGCTCGATGGAGTCGGCGTTCTTTGCAGCAGCGAGCAGGGCACGCAGCGAAGCATGAACGGAAGAAAGGTTGTCCATGCGCCCGGCAGCGATGAGCTTTTCGCCGGCGCCAAAGACCTCACCGCGCTGGGCATCCGCGGTAATCAGGTTGAAGGAAGCGATATCCTCTGGGTCTACGCCAAGCTGCTTGCCGACGACCCCCATCACCGACGTCTCCGGAGTACCCACGGAGAGCACCGGCTGCATGTGGCGCTGGCGATCCGGCTTGAACTCATCTTTGCGGTAGAGGTGGATCGCCAAGGAAGGCAAGCGCAGCAAGGGGCCGGTATTGATCAAGTGGCGGCTGCCATCCTTCGTGATGACCTGGCCGCCGACGGTGAGCTCGCGGTCGAACCAGCTGTGGAGAAGCACCCCGCCATAGACCTCGACGGCTACCTGCTGCCACCCTGCGGAATCGAAGTCCGGGGTGGGCTTGAGCGCCAGGCCGGGCGAATCGGTGTGGGAGCCGATAATGCGGAAGCCGGAATCCGGGCCGGCGCCTTCGGGGACATACCATGCCATGACCGCACCACCCCGGACCATGACGTGGCCGCCTGGTGCAGCTGACCATTCGGCAGACTCATCTTGGCGGCTAAAGCCGGCGGCGACGAGCGTGCGCGCCACCTCTTCAGCCGCGTGATAGGACGAGGGGCTCGCGGCGATGAAATCAAGAAACTCTTGCGTAGTGCTCATGCCATCTAGCTTGCCACGGACGGTCGGGAGATGCGGGAAGGTTCGCGGTGGGCTATGCGCTAGGCTGAGAAACACTATGCCGAAACGACTAGCCCTCTCTCCTTCCCGTGCCTCCGACTACAAACAATGCCCGCTGCTCTATCGCTTCCGGGCTATTGACAAGTTGCCCGAGCCCAAGACGAAGGCCCAGGTGAAGGGAACGCTGGTCCACGCAGTCCTAGAAAAGATGCACCAGCTGCCCCGCGAGCAACGTGAGTACCCAGCCGCGGTGAAGATGATTAAGCCCGAATGGGCGGTGATGCTGGACAAAGACCCCGAGCTGCGTGAATTGGTGCCGGAGCCCGAAGAGCTGGACTTCTTCGTCGAGGCGCGCGAACTGGTCAAGGGCTACTTCCAGATGGAAAACCCCCAAGGCTTCGACGCCCACAAGTGCGAGATGTACGTCGATACCGTCTTGCCGAACGGTGTTCCTGTCCGTGGGTTCATCGACCGCGTCGACGTTGCCCCCACCGGCGAGGTACGCGTGGTGGACTATAAGACGGGAAAGAAGCCGCTCCCCCGCTATTCCCAGGACGCGCAGTTCCAGATGAACTTCTACGCGCTGGTGTACTGGCGGCTGCTCGGCACCATCCCCACGCAGTTGCGGCTGATGTACCTCAAGGTCCTGGATTCGATGTTCCTCACGCCGGGGCCGGAGGAGCTCGAGTACTTCGAGCGCGACCTGGGTGAGCTCTGGGCCAAGATCGAAGGCGATGGCAAGTCCGGTGACTTCAGGCCCAAGACCTCGAAGCTCTGTGGCTGGTGTTCTTTCCAACACCTATGCCCCGCCTTCGGCGGCACGCCACCCGAGTACCCCGGGTGGCCGGACCGGGCCTCGTAGACGGCGCCCCGAAGAGCGCGCCGCGGCTTAGAACAGGCCAGAGATGGAACCATCCGCAGCAACATCGATGTTGTTGGCCGCGGGCTTCTTCGGTAGACCCGGCATGGTCATGACGTCGCCGGTCAGCGCCACGATGAAGCCAGCGCCTGTGCGGGGCTGCAGCTCGCGGACATGAAGGACGTGGCCTTCCGGGGCGCCGAGCTGGCTCGGATCATCCGAGAAGGAATATTGAGTCTTCGAGATCACGACTGGGAACTCCTCCCAACCGTTGTCCTTGATGTACTTCAAATCCTTCAGCGCCTTAGACGAGTACTCCACCCGCTCGGCGCGGTAGATTTCCCTAGCAATGGTGTCGATGGAGGCCTCGATGCCCTCAGCGGGATCATAGAGCTGGTGGGAGTTACCCTCGGAAAGACTCTCCAGAAGGCGCTCAGCCAGCGCTGTTGCTCCCGCTCCGCCCTTGGCCCACACTTCTGCTTCTTCGAGCGCGACGTCGAAATCGGCGGCCCACTGGCGCATGAACTCGCGCTCGGCCTCGGTATCGCTCCAGAAGAGGTTGAGAGCGACCACTGGCTTGAGGCCAAATTTGCGCACGTTCTCAACGTGGCGCTCGAGGTTCACCACGCCCTTCTTTAGCGCCTCCAGGTTTTCGGTAGTGAGTTCCTCGCGGGGCTGTCCGCCGTTGTACTTCTGGGAGCGGATAGTCGCAACAACGACGGCACCGGCGACGTCAAGATCACCGAAGCGGGACTTGACGTCCATGAATTTCTCGCCGCCGAGATCCGCGCCGAAGCCTGCCTCCGTGAGGACAATGTCACCGAAGCGCATCGCAGTCTGGGTTGCCAGCAGCGTGTTGCAGCCGTGAGCGATATTGGCGAAGGGGCCGCCATGGACGAAGGCAGGGGTGCCGCCCAGGGTCTGGACCAGGTTAGGGTTCAGGGCATCACGCATGAGCGCTGTTAGTGCGCCTTCTGCGCCCAATTCGCGGGCGGTTACTGGCTTTTGGTCGTAGGTGTAGCCCACAGTGATGTCACCGAGACGCTTCTTTAGGTCTGCCAAGTCGGTTGCGAGGCCGAGGATGGCCATGATTTCCGACGCCGCCGTAATGGTGAACCCAGTCTCCCCCGGCACGCCGTGGGCGGGGCCACCGAGCCCGGTAACAACGTGGCGCAGGGCACGGTCATTGACGTCAACGCAGCGCTGCCAGGTAATGCGGCGCGGATCGATGTTGAGCGCATTGCCCTGGTGGATGTGGTTATCGATGATGGCGGCCAAGGTGTTGGTGGCCGCGGCGATAGCGTGGAAGTCACCGGTGAAGTGGAGATTGATGTCCTCCATTGGGACAACCTGAGAGTAGCCGCCACCCGCGGCGCCTCCCTTGATGCCCATGACAGGGCCCTGGGAAGGCTCGCGAAGGGCGACGATAGCCTTCTTGCCCAGCTGCGTGAGGGCGTCGGTCAAGCCGATAAGAACAGTAGATTTACCCTCGCCAGCTGGCGTCGGTGAGACGCCGGTGACGAGGACCAACTTGCCATCTGCGGGAGTATCCCCAACTCGAGTGATATCCACTTTGGCTTTGCTTTGCCCATAAGGAATAAGAGCCGTCTCCGGAATGCCTGCGCGTGCAGCAATATCCGTAATCGGTTCGAGCTGGTGAGCTTGAGCAATATCAACATCAGAAGGTTGCGTAGTCATGCTCTCCAGCTTAGCGCGCTAAAGAAGCGCGCTAAGCAACATCAAATTATTTCTAAATGATGCTAGGTGATGCTAGATAAGGACTGCGCCAAAGGCGTAGCACAGGAGGACCGACAAGACGATGCTCACAGTGCCTGGAATGATGAACGGGTGGTTGAAGACAGCCTTGCCAATGCGAGTCGAGCCAGTGTCATCCATTTCGACGGCCGCCAACAAGGTCGGGTACGTCGGCAGGATGAACAGCGCGGACACTGCTGGGAAGGCAGCCACTGCGGTAAGCGGGTTGACGCCGAGGGCCAGGGCTGCCGGCATGAGAGCCTTAGTGGTTGCGGCCTGCGAGTACAGGAGCGCCGCAGCGAAGAAGAGCACGATGGCCAGCAGCCACGGGGCGGACTCAATGATGGACCCGGAGATGGCCTGGATGTCCTCCATGTAGTGGTTGATCAGCGTGGTACCCAACCATGCGACACCGAGCACGCAGATACAGGCGGACATACCCGACTTGAAGACAGGCGTGTTGAGAACGTCGCCGGCGGGGACCTTGGTGACCATGACGATGAGTGTTGCGGCGGTGAGCATCACTGTCATGATGGCCTCGTTACGCGGCAGCGTCGGTTCCTCGATAAGACCCACCTGGGATGAGGTAAGGGTGGCCCACAGCATCACGATGACGATGGCGACTAGGAAGATGATGACCGAGGTCTTTGCACCTTGTGCCGGAGCGTAGTTCTGGGAACCCTGCGGCAGCTTCACCAAGCCCTGGGCCTTGCGCTCTTGGTAAACGGGGTCATCTTCGAGTTCTGCGCCCGAGCGGTTTGCTACCCAAGCGGCAGGGAAAATGGAGAGGAACGTAGCCGGAATAAGGACCGCGAGGATCTGCAAATAGCCCACGCCCATCGGCTCCAGCAGCGAAGCCAACAGAACAACGGCTGCGGAAATAGGTGAGGCACAGATTGCCATCTGCGAGGCTACGACGGAAATCGAAAGCGGGCGGGAAGGACGGACCTTGCCTTCCTTCGCTACCTCAACGATAACCGGGAGCGTGGAGAACGCCGTGTGGCCGGTGCCTGCCAGAACGGTCATCAACCACGTAACGATAGGTGCGTAGAACGTGATCCTCTTTGGGTTCTTGCGAAGAAACTTTTCGGCAAGGTAGACCAGATAGTCCATACCGCCAGCACGCTGCATGGCAGCAATGGCGGCGATCACGGTCATGATGATGCCAATGACATCAAAGGGGATGTCTTCACGCGTTACGGGGACACCGGTGAGGCCGAGTAGTAGAACGCCCAAGCCGCCGGCCATACCAATACCGATCGAACCAATTCGGGCACCGAGATAAATCGCCGCAAGGACGATAATGATGTGCACAACAACCATTATGTAACTCCAATATGTGCAGGTGAACTGCAGTATGGGTGGTAATTCGCGCTGTGGTCAGTACACGACCTGGGCGCGACAACTGACAGTTCTAATTCTGCCCTATTTATGTGGCTTTGGCGAGAATCCAGGCCCGATTGTGTCCGTTTACACACCGATGCCAACCACTGCACCCCCATCGGGGTATCCAGGGTGTCGGCAGCATCAGTCGGATTGAAAACAGCCAAACGCCCGTACCACCTTCAGCGAGGCAGTACGGGCGTGGACGAAACAGCAGAGCGTATTTACAACACTGGTGCTGACGAAGGTTTATTCATCGATGTAGAGCTGACCGCGGAACTCCGGGTGCATGAGGTTCTCAACGGACAGAACCTTGTTGAGGGTCTCCTCATCGAGCAGGCCCTTCTCCAGAACGAGCTCCTTGACGCCCTTGCCGGTCTTGAGGGACTCCTTAGCAATCATGTCACCGTTGTGGTGACCAATGAACGGGTTCAGGTAGGTGACGATACCGATGGAGTTCTCAACGTACGCGCGGCAAACATCAGCGTTAGCCGTGATGTCCACGACGCACTTCTCACGCAGGGTGTCGACGGCGTTGCCCATGATGCGGATGGACTGGAACAGTGCCTCACCGATAACCGGTTCCATGACGTTGAGCTGCAGCTGACCAGCCTCGGCAGCCATGGTGACTACGTGGTCATTACCGAAGATCTTGAAGCAGACCTGGTTGACAACCTCCGGGATAACCGGGTTGACCTTACCCGGCATGATGGAGGAACCGGCCTGACGCGGTGGCAGGTTGATCTCTGCCAGGCCGGCGCGCGGGCCAGAGGCCAGCAGGCGCAGGTCGTTACAGATCTTGGCCAGCTTCATCGCTGCGCGCTTAATGGTGGAGTGCAGAAGCACGTAGGCGCCACAGTCGGAGGTTGCTTCAATGAGGTCGCGGGCGGTCTTGATCTCAAGGCCCGTCACCTCAGACAGTGCTGCGGTGACCTGGTGGCGGTAGCCAGCCGGGGTGTTCACGCCGGTACCGATGGCGGTTGCGCCGAGGTTGATCTCCAGCAGGCGCTTCTGGGCGTCACGCAGGATGGCCTGCTCTTCGGCCAAGTTGTGAGCGAAGGCCTTGAATTCATCACCCAGGGTCATCGGCACTGCGTCCTGCAGCTGGGTGCGGCCCATCTTCAGGATGTCAACGAACTCATTGCCCTTGGCGTGGAATGCAGCCTGCAGCGCGTCGATACGCTCAATGAGGTCCTCCATCGCGTAGTAGATGCCGAGACGGAAGCCGGTCGGGTACGCGTCGTTGGTGGACTGGGACATGTTGACATCATCGTTCGGGTTGATGATGTCGTAGGCACCCTTTTCCTCACCGAGGTGCTCGAGCGCCAGGTTGGCCACAACCTCGTTGGTGTTCATGTTGAGCGAGGTGCCAGCGCCACCCTGGAAGACATCCAGCGGGAACTGGTCCATGCAGCGGCCTTCTTCCAGAATCTGGTCACAAGCCCAGATAATTGCTTCTGCCTTCTTCTTCGGAAGAACGTGCAGGCGGCGGTTGGCCATAGCGGTGGCCTTCTTGACCTGGACCATGCCGCGGATGAAGTCCGGGATGGTGTTGATGGTCACGTAGGAAATCTGGAAGTTTTCGATAGCGCGGAGCGTGTGAACGCCGTAGTACGCATCGTTCGGAACTTCCAGGGAGCCGAGAAGGTCAGTCTCAGTACGCGTCTTCTTGCTAGAGGCGGACTTCGAAGACTTGTTGGTGGCCTTTTCTTCGACCTGGGACTTTACATCCTTGGTCTCTTTGGCCTCTGCTTGTGCATCCTTCTTAGTTGTCTTTGCCATCGGGGCTGACTCCTTGCATAAAAATCGAAGAACGATGATGGTCAGTCCCCATCGTAGCTAGGAGCCCGAATAAAATGTTTGGAATCTCCCCCTAAAAGCGGGCAATCCGAAGATCCGAGGCAAGAATTGCCTCTGCCCCGAGCTCTTCGAGGCTGTCCATAACTTGGTTGGCCAGTTTGCGGGGAACCATGACGCGCACGGCAACCCACCCTTCACGGGCCAAGGGAGAGATGGTCGGTCCTGTAAGCCCAGGGGTCACTGCCTCGACGTCTGGCAGCTTTTCTTCTGCCACGTTGTAGTCGAGCATGACGTAGTGGCGCGCATTGAGGATTCCTCGAATGCGGCTAAGCACAACGTTTTCATCAGCGGTGACGTCTTCTCCCTCACGCTTTATCACCACGGCCTCCGAGGAGACGATGGGGTCGCCGAAGGGTTCAAGCCCCTGCTGGCGGAGGGTGGCTCCTGTGGAGACAACGTCGGCAATGACGTCCGCGACTCCAAGGTGAATCGAAATCTCTACTGCACCGTCAAGGCGGATAACCTCTGCATCGATTCCATTGGCAGCGAGGTGATCGCGCACCACGTTGGGATAGGACGTGGCGATGCGCTTGCCTTGCAGCTTGGCGACGTCCCACTGCTCCCCTGCTGGTGCGGCGTAACGGAAGGTCGAGCCGCCAAAATTGAGTGCTAGAACTTCATTGAATTTCGCGCGGGAATCGAGCGCTAAGTCTCGACCAGTAATTCCCAGATCCAAGACGCCTTGTGCCACGTAGATAGCGATATCCTTTGGGCGCAGAAAGAAGAACTCGACTCCGTTCTCCTCGTCCACGACGTTGAGCGATTTACTGTGTCCGCGGCCCTTGTAGCCGGCTTCCTTGAGGATTTCAAGGGCTGCCTCGGACAGCGATCCCTTGTTGGGGACGGCGATTTTGATCATCAGTGTGTGGTGCTTTCTACGCTGAATACGGTGAATGGTGGGACGGCTTTATGGCCGATTAAAGGTAGGTGTAAATGTCTTCGAGCTTCAGGCCACGCTTATGGGCCATAACCTGGAGCCAATACAGCAGCTGTGACATCTCCTCAGCGAGCTCTTCATCAGACTGGTATTCCGCGGCGATCCACACTTCGCCAGCCTCTTCGATGATCTTCTTGCCCAGATGGTGGATGCCTTTGTCAAAAGACTCCACGGTGCCGGAGCCCTCAGGGCGTTCGGCGATCTTCTGGGACAGTTCCTCAAATAGGCTCTCAAAATTCTTCACGGTGGTTTATTCTTCCACACCGCTGCATAAAATTCTGCTAGTCGGCCGAAATTCTCAGTTACGCAAAGCCGGCTGACATGATGCGCAACTGAAATCGGTACGTCTAGTCGGCGCGCAACCGGCTAAACCACTCGTGAACATTGGCCGCCGTCGCCCCCTTCAGATGACGGTGAGCAGAGCCCCGGAGGTCAGTAATTTCGGTGGCTTGCTCGGGCACCGCGACGTGGTCTCCCTCCGGCAGTCCGATGACGGTGCACCCGGCGTCGACAGCCGCGCGCATACCTGCCGCAGAGTCTTCAAATACAAGGCAGTCCCGTGGATCGGCACCCACTCGACGCGCCGCCTCGATATACATATCGGGGGCAGGTTTGCCTTGGGGTACTTCGTCACCGCAAATCGTGTCGACGAAGTACTCGCGGCCTAAGGCCGCAATCGCGGAATCAGCCACATATCGTTCCGTGTTTGTGGTCACGATCATCGGCATTCCCAGGCCCTTGAGTTCGTCGAGCAGCTCGGGAATCCCCGGGAAAATCTCCAGGTGTTGGGCAAAAAGGGACCTGACGTAATCGAACATGAGCGCACGATAGCGTTCGTTATCTCCTGGCTGAAGCGTAACGCCTGCTTTGTGCGCACAGATGCTGAGTGTGTCTTCGAAGGTAGCGCCAACCGTGGCCAAGCGCTCCGTGGGTGTTAAGCGGCGCCCCAGTGTTTCAGAGAGATAAAAAGTGGCCTCTTCCCACAGGGGCTCGGAGTTGGTCAGTGTGCCGTCCATATCCCAAAAGATTGCTGCTGGACGGGTAGTGAAAGCGGAAGTTGCGTGGTCAGTCACTTAGAAGTCCAGCTCCGGAAGCTGCGCGAGTGCCTCATCGTCCGCACCGGTTGCCGCAGAGGCGGAGTGAATAAGCTCCGTGAGCTCTTCCTTCTCCTCCGGTTCCAGCACTGCATCTGCGTTTTCTTGGTTGAAGGCCGCGAGCTTGTCCACGGTGGGGCGTACCGCGGCGCTCAGGAGTGACCCTTCAGGGTCATCCGGCAGCTTATCCATATCGTCAAGGAAGGACTCCAAGATAGTGCGAAGGCGTGGGAGTACCGCGGCATCAAACGGGGCCTCCCAGAACTCCTTTTCTTCTTCCTTGAGGTAATCCCCGGTAGCGAAGGACTGTAGGTTGGACATGAACTCATCAACGGTGGGCTGGAATTCTGCACGAATCGTCATGAGCTAAATCATGCCTGAAGTTACCTAGAGGCGCACGCCCAGCAAGGAATTAACTGCGGTGCGCAGCAAATCGGATGCCTCTTCTGTTGCTTCCCCGGATTCTGGAGCCTTCTTCGCCCATTCATCGAGAACCGCAATGGCGCGCGGAGTATCGAGATCATCAGCCAACGCCAACCGCAGGTGCTGAATGACCTCCTTGACCTCCTCCACAGTGCCCGGATGGCTTAAAGCTTCGCGCCATCGCTGGAGTCGCTCCTGCGCAGTGCGCAAAACGTCATCTGACCAGTCGCGGTCGGCACGGTAGTGGCCGGCGAAGACACCCAGGCGTATCGCTGAGGGATCGACGCCCGCCTCCACGAGCTTGTGGACGAACACGAGGTTGCCCAAAGACTTGGACATCTTGGTTCCGTCCAAGCCGATCATGCCGGTGTGTACATAGGACTGCGCCATGCGCTCCACGCCGAGCGCTGCTTCTGCGTGCGCTGCGGAGAATTCGTGGTGCGGGAACTTCAGGTCCGAACCGCCGCCTTGAATATCGAAGCTGGAGCCAAGCCGGTTGGTTGCGATGGCGGAGCACTCAATGTGCCATCCAGGGCGGCCCGGCCCAAAAGGCGAATCCCAGGCCGGTTCGCCTTCACGGTGCGCGCGCCAAATCAGAGCGTCAAGAGGATCGCGCTTGCCGGGGCGATCAGGGTCGCCACCGCGCTCGGCAAAGAAGGTCTCCATTTGCTCGCGGGAGTAATTCGACTCGTAGCCGAAGTTCTTCGTGGCCTCGATGGATGCGTAGACGTCCGGATAGTCGGGGTCATCGACGACGTAGGCCGCACCTGCGTCGAGAAGCGCCTGCACCATCTCCGTAATCTCGTCGATGGCTTCCATCGCCCCAACGAAGTGCTGCGGAGGAAACACGGAGAGCAGCTCCATGTCTGAGCGGAAAAGGTTGATTTGGGAGGTCCCCAACTCGCGCCAATCCACGCCATCGCGCTCCGCGCGCTCGAAGAGCGGATCATCCACATCGGTGATGTTCTGGGCGTAATTCACCTTGTAGCCGTTATCCAGCAGCTGGCGGTAAATCAGATCAAAGGTCAGATAGGTCGCGGCGTGGCCCAGGTGGGTCGAATCATATGGGGTGATGCCACAGACGTACATGGTGGCAGTCTCCCCACTGATGTCGAGCTTCTTTACCGCTTCATCAGCGGAGTCATAGAGGTGAAGCGGCGACGGAGCGCCAGGGACGGAATCGATGTGCGGGACAGGCCAAGATTGCATGCCCACAATCCTAACGTGTGCTGCCTCCGACGCGGGCGCATGGCCGGGCACATGGCTATGTATCGCAGGGTGCTGCGGGGCTGCGCCTCCTCACCACCTACGCGGCGAGCACGCCAAGGCCCAGCAAGAGCATGACGATCAGGCCGACGGGGATGCGGTAAGCGGCGAACCACTCGAAGGAGTGGCTGCCCACGAACTTCAGCAGCCAGGCGATAGATGCATAGCCCACAACGAAGGCGATGAGCGTGCCAACGAGTAATTGGGCGCCGGTGGCGGATTGTCCCACGGTGGGACCGAAGGCGTCGCCAAGCGAAAACAGCCCCGAGGCCATCACCGCCGGAATAGCCAAAAGAAAGCTAAAGCGCGTGGCCACCTCACGGTCGAGGCCGAGGAAGAGGCCACCGGAGATGGTGCCGCCGGAGCGTGAGACGCCAGGGATGAGTGCTAGGCATTGGCATAGTCCCATAACGATGGCATCGCGCATCGTGAGCTCGTCGAAGCCGCGGGTTTTCTTACCCACGCGCTCTGCCAGGATGAACACAAAGGAAAACAGGACGAGCATGGAAGCAGTAATCCATAGGTTGCGCAGATTATCCCTTATCAGGTCTTTCCCCAGCACTCCCAGGATGCCAATCGGAATTGAGCCAACGATGACCATCCAACCCATTCGATATTCCTGACCGCGCTGGTCCTTGTGTACGAGGCCCACGCACCAGCCTTTCAGGATCTGCCAAATCATCCCGGCGAAGTAGACAATCACCGCTAGCTCGGTGCCCAGCTGGATGACAGCGGTGAAGGAAGCACCGGCATCCTGTCCCCAGAAAAGAGTGGAGACGATGCGCAAGTGCCCGGACGAGCTCACGGGCAGGAATTCGGTGAGGCCTTGGACAAGAGACAGGACGATGACCTGCAGCCATGTCATGGCTTCAGTTGTAGCTGTTGTAGTCACCCGCGATAGCCTACTCGGGAGTCCCATCGCTTCCTGTTTCCACCACGCTGGCTGCTAGGATGAGGGATCGTGAAAACGCGTCGAGTCCTGCTTTCTTTTGCCCTCCTTTCCAGCGCATGCGCGCTTGCCGCCTGTAATCCTACGGTCGGGGTTGGCGGGGACCCCGACTCGGCGGTCTATGGCAAGGCCGAGCCCGCGTCCTCCCCGGCATCCGAGAAGCCGGTGGGTAACGTCGTGCCATTCGATGCAGCGACAGACCTCGCAGCCGTCGGCGACATCCTCGCCGTGCGCACCGAGGACTCGCTCGCGGTAGGTTCAGCTGCGGACTTTGAAGGCAAAAAGTCCGCGCAGGTTACCGTGGGCGAGAAATGTGGTGACCTCACCGCTTCTGAGAAGCACTTCCTTCTAGCGTGCGGGGATAGCGTTATGCTCATTGATCCGCTCAAGCCGGATTCCCCGCAGGAATTGGCTGTGGAAGAGGAGCAACCGGTGACGGTGGCTGCGGAAGCCTCCAGTGGCGAAGTCTTCGTTGGCTCGAAGGACTCCACCACCATCGGCGTGTACCTAGACGGCGAACGCACTACCGGCATCACTGTGGAAGCAGGCTCGGATCAGCTCATCTCCGTGCCTAATCCGGATGGCGCCGACGGCATCGTCCGTGTCTTGAGGGAAGACTCCACGATTCAATCGTTGGACTGGGAGAAGGAGCGTGCAGGAGGACGCCTTCGCGTGGGCCAGGGTGTAGGTCAGATCGCAGGCGGCGAGGGCGCCGTGGTTGTGGCTTCGGATACCGTCGGAAAGCGCATCGCCATTTACACCGCCAGCGACGTCATCCGCTTGCACCAGTACGGCAATACCGATGGCACCCCGTGGGGTGTGGCTTGGGACGCCGGGCGCAAGCTAGCGTGGGCGACAACTACAGACAACAACCTCCTCCACGCCTACACCATCGCTGCGGGTGTCCCGGAGAACGTCGGCACCATGGATACGGTGGCGGATGCGCGCAATATTGCCGTGCTTGGCAACGGCACCCTCGTCACCGCCTCCGCTTCTGGCGACGGGCTCCAATTCATTTCTGATCCACAGCTCGAGAAATCCCCGCGTTAGTATTTCAGTCCCCCCTTTAGCCTCAACTTTCCAAAGGACAATGCATGCAGTACTCCGCTCTTGACCGCGCCCGCCACGTGGCTTACCAAGCCGCCTTGAAGGGGATGTTTAAGCTCAGCCCGGAAAGAATTCACGGGATCATCAACGGTGGGTTGGCTGTGTTCCAATCGGCCGGCCCCTTCAACCGAGCTCTGGGCAAAGCTTTGCCGGTTACCGATCCCGTCCTTGAACAAGACGTGTTTGGGGTGCACTTTCCGCGCCCGCTGGGTCTAGCAGCAGGCTTTGACAAGAACGCGGCGGCAGCCGACGTCTGGTCCCCCATCGGCTTTGGGTACGCGGAGCTGGGCACCATCACCCCGAAGGCGCAGCCGGGAAACCCGGCTCCCCGGTTGTTCCGGCTCAAAGCAGACAAGGCCATCCTCAACCGCATGGGCTTCAATAACGAAGGGGCGCTGTCGGCCGCACGAAACCTCCGGAAGCGCCGCTACAACGATGTCATCGGCATCAATATCGGAAAGAACAAGGTCACCGAGGCTGAGCACGCAGTGGATGACTACCGTCAGTGCGCATCAGTTCTCGGGGAGCTGGCCGACTACGTTGTGGTCAACGTGTCCTCCCCTAATACCCCGGGGCTGCGTGATTTGCAGGCAGTGGAATCGCTGCGCCCCATCATGGAAGCCGTGGTGGAATCGACGTCCTCGCCGGTCTTGGTCAAGATTGCCCCAGACCTCAGCGATGAGGACATTGATGCTGTGGCGGATATGGCCGTTGACGTGGGGCTGGCGGGAATCGTGGCTACCAACACCACCATTTCTCGCGAGGGTTTGAAGACCCCATCCGCTGAGGTTGCCGCCATGGGCGCAGGCGGCGTGTCGGGTCCCCCGGTGGCTGCGCGTTCCTTAGAGGTGCTCAAGCGCCTCCATGCCCGCGTAGGCAACGACCTGGTACTCATTTCCGCAGGCGGAATCTCCACCCCGGAGCAAGCATGGGAGCGCATCACGGCAGGCGCTTCGCTGTTGCAGGGCTACACCGGCTTGATTTACGGCGGCCCGGATTGGATCCGTGACATCCACCGCGGCATTGCCCAGCAGATCCACGCTCACCGCCTCAGCAATATCTCGGAGGCCATTGGTTCTGGTCTTGAATGGATTGACTAGCCCGGCGAAGAGCTTTCAGGCCAGCCGCACGGAGCGCTTCAGCGTTTAGCGCAGTGTGCGGCGGATGATAACCGCGCACAGCCCTGCCGCCACTGCGTAGAGGAAGACGACGTATTGGCCCATCGTCGTGAGGACCGTACTAGGCAGCGCGCGGCTGGCGATGATAAGCACTAGCGCGAGAATCAGCGCAATGATTTGTTCGCGGCTACCACGCTGATCGCGGCGTTGGGTACTGAATGCGCCGACGAGGAGGGCCGCACCAACGATGGCGAGGCGGCGCCACGTCCATTCGAAGGTGGCGCCCCATCCGTCGGTGAAAATGGACACGAGCCCGAATAGTGCTAACACGGCAGCCAACAACATGAAAGCGCCGCCCACGCGCAGGGCGGCGGGGATTTCTACTCCGTCGGATGTGGGAGGGATGTCCGGGTTCTTACTCATTGTGATGAGTGTAATTGGGCCGCTTAGTGGGCCTCGTACCAGCCCCAGGTAATCGCGCGCCCGAGGGTGTGGAAATAAAGGTTGAAGCCGAGGACCGTAGGTGTTGCCTCCGGGTCGATCTCGAGGCGTTCGACGTCGACAGCGTGAACGGCGAAGAGGTAGCGGTGCGGGGCGTGACCTGCAGGCGGCTGGGGGCCATAATAGACGCGCTGGCCAGAGTCACCGCGCAGGCTGATAACGCCTTCGAGTCCGAGATCCTCAGCGGACCCTGCACCTGTGGGGAGCTCGCGTACGTCGGCCGGGATGTTGAAGGCCGCCCAGTGCCAGAAGCCGGACCCCGTCGGCGCGTCAGGGTCAAAGCACGTGACGGCAAAGGACTTGGTCCCTTCGGGCACATCCGACCACGACAGCTGGGGCGAGACATTTTCAGGTGCGCGGAAACGCTCTGCGATCTCCGCTCCCTCCTCGATATCGGACGAGGCCACGGTAAAAGCTGGGACATCCCCCAACGGTGCATAGGGGTCTGGACCGGGGAAACGGGAGTCGGTGGCGTAGTTCGCAGTGGAATGTGAAGTGTTACTAGTCATAAATCCATTTCTACCGGAAAGCTATCTGCCGCGTTGTCGCTTACTACCCGGCTGTCTCAGGAGGTGGCAGTGGATACGCAACTTTCATCGTTGTGTTTTCCTCGTTTAAGAACACAGTGAAAACCCGCTCTGAAGTGGCGATTTGTGAAGTTATGCCGGTTCGGGATACAGTATGCGAGTGCCCAGCCGAGAGGCTGAACAAACACCCTAGCCCGGGTGGCGGAATGGCAGACGCGCTAGCTTGAGGTGCTAGTGTCCTATTAACGGACGTGGGGGTTCAAGTCCCCCCTCGGGCACAGACCGAAGCCCCGTGCTTCACACCGTCAGAGATGATGATGTGAGGCGCGGGGCCTTCTTCATGCGTCTAGGGTCTATGCGTGCGATTCCGCAGTAGGTGCCGTCTCCTCTACTACCGTAGCCTTCTTCTTCGACGTGATGTAGCTATGCAGGCCCTTGATGACGATAGGCGCCACCGACAACGCGATGATAAGCAGCATAATCTTCTCAATCGAGTCAGCAATGCCCGGAATGTTTCCGAGAAAGACACCAACGAGATTCATGGAGAGCACCCAAGCGACTGCGCCGCTGACATTCCATCCAATGAATTTCTTGTACCGCATTCTCGCCGTGCCGGCGGCTACCGGAATGAAGGTCCGCACGATTGGGACGAATCGTCCGAGCACTAGTGCAAGCGGGCCGTGCTTGCGGAAGAAGTCCTCGGCGGTGTTGAGATACTCCAGTTTGAGAAGCCGTGCGTCCTTCTTAAACAGGCCACGGCCAAAACGGTGCCCAATCCAGTACCCCACCTGGTCACCAGCTATCGCGGCGATCATGCCTACAGCAATGAGTACCCACAGGGAGACCTGGAGCTCATGGCGCAGAATCGCGGCAGTTACGAGTAGTGAATCACCCGGAAGAAATGGGAAGAGCACACCGGACTCGATGAAGACGACAAGGGCTATACCACCGATGACCCAGGGCCCAAAGGCTTCGAGCAAGGTGGCTGCGTCCATATAAGACGTGAGGTTGTGGATAAAGTCCATAATGCTCTCCAAAGAAAAATGCAGGCGCCAGGGCGGGCGCCAAAAGTAGGTAGTGAATCAAGAATTCGCTCCGCAGCTAGGGCGTAGAGACAATAAAGGTGAAACTAGCTAAGACGGTCACAATAGAAGTGGACCTAGAGATGCTTGCGGATGCGCAGTGCTGTTCAGTATCCCGCGTGCAAGGCAATACTCATGCATCGAATCGCGGCTTAACAGTAAGTTGAGGTGCAGCTCTCAGCTGCTCCCCAGCCAGCCAAGCCGTCTCCTGCCTTCGTCTTTAGCCGTTCTCCCATGCTTTGGACTCAATGCGGGGTTTGGCGTCTTCGGCACTAGACTTCTATCTCTATGAACACAGGTTGGGTGCACAGCGTCGGGGACTTCTTCGCGTCTCTGGGCCGCGCTGCGTGGCAAAGCTGCAAGCGTTGGACGTGGAAACGTTGGACGGCAGTAGTCGCTGCCGGTGCGGCATTGATGCTACTCGCCGTGCTTGTCGACGTCCCCTCACTCGCCGCCCTCCGCACGTGGTCAGACCAACTCGGGCCGTGGTTTGTCGTTGCTTTTACGGGCGCCTACATCTTCTTCACCCAGTTCCCTATTCCCCGGACCGTGTGGACTTTGGCGGCAGGCCTTCTTTTCGGCCCGTGGCTTGGGCTTTCTGTTTCCCTTGTCGCGCTGACTATCTCCGCCACCATTTCTCTCCTTATCGTCCGCGGCTTACTTGGTGAGTGGATTCGCCCGCATCTCACGCACAAAGCGGTATATGCAATCAATGCCCGGCTTGAGCGCCGGGGTTGGCTAGCGGTGGCGTCATTGAGAATGGTCGCCGGAGTTCCGTTTTCCTTACTAAACTATGTTGCAGCGCTCACGCCGATTTCGGTGACTCACTTCGCCATCGCTACACTCATCGGTTCGATTCCCACCACCGCCATCGGGGTCTTCTTCGGGGATGCGCTCACCGGAGCGATGAGCCCCTACACGATCGCCGGCTTCCTTATCGCTGCGGCAGTGGGAATCGCTGGTCTCATCCTAGACACGCGGTTGCCGCTCGGCCCCGGAATGCGTGGCCCAGTCAAGCGCAAAGAGTAGACTGAGCGTTGTTTCTTGCTGGAAGGAGTCTCTCACTGTGCTAGCTGTCCATGCCCGCTACCGCGGACGCTCGGTACGCCGCGCCGATTTGGTCCAACGATCCGCCGCCGCGCTTTCCACCCTGGAGGGAATCGGCGAGTTTGAGGTCCTTGGTGTTGAGGATATTTGCGCTGTGGCCTATTCTTCTCCGGCGGTCTGTGATGTCGTTATGGCGCTTCTCGCGGACGGTGACTGGGCCATTGGCATTGGAATTATCCCTGGCGAAGGCGCAGGTGATGCCGAAACACGCGCAGTGGCAACCGCCGCGGTAAAGGGCTCGGCGCGGGCCGGACACGTCTACGCCAAAATTGATCGGCGCGGGCGCGCTGCGGAGGCGCAGGATATTGCAGCGGCATTCGCCCTACTCGGCTTTGTGCTGCACAAGCGCACAATGGAAGGCCGTGAGGCGACATCTCTTGTACGCGGCGGGTTGAATCAGAACGAAGCTGCGGAAGAGCTGGGCATTTCCAAACAAGCGATGTCCCAGCGCCTCCAAGCGGCGGGGTGGGCAGCAGAGACGGCCGGTTGCCAGCTCGCCATCAACCTCATTGACCGAGCGAATTCGAATTAGAGCAAATCTTCTTTGCTCAATTCCGGTGTTGTGACAAAGTCGACGAGCCGCTCGACGGCGCCGATGAGCGTGGAATCGAGATCCCGGAAAGAATTCACGGCGTTGTACACGCGGCTCCACCCTTCCTTGGGATCAGACCACCCCGCGCGCTTGCAGATGCCCGTCTTCCAGTCTTCCCCATAGGGAACCTCGGGCCAGGCGCGCAGCCCTAGGCGCTCAGGCTTTACAGCCGCCCAGATATCAATGAAGGGGTGACCGGTGACAAGCACGTGCTCGCCCACCGTTTGCGTCAACCGCGTTTCCTTTGATCCTTCGACTAGGTGATCCGCGAGGACGCCCACACGGCGTCCCGGACCGGGCTGAAACTCAGCCAGGCGTTCCTCAAGGTTATCGAGTCCTTCGAGGTATTCGACGACCACACCTTCCACCCGCAGATCGTGACCCCAGACCTTTTCAACGATGGCCGCGTCGTGAATGCCTTCAACCCAAATGCGCGAAGGTGCGGCAACTTTCGCCTCAAGATTTTCCACACGGCGCGACCCGGAGTTTGACTTCCGCGGCGCCTGCTTTTCGACGTATCGCGTTAACGTCACTGGCTGCCCCTCCAACAAGAACCCCCCTTTCACGAGTTTGAATACTCGCTCATTTCCATGTCGGTCCTCGAGGCGCACGACTGGGCCCCATACGGTTTTGTCGACGCCCAATACTGCCCCTACAAAGTCATCACCTCGAACCTCGACGACCATGCCTGGTTCAGCGGGTACCTCGGGGTACTCCGGCTTCTTGTTCCGCGCATGTCCTGCAAAAATATCGCCGCCATAGGGATCTCGGGAATTCAAGCTCATAGGGGTCTACCCTATCGTCTACACTGTCCAGCCATGGATATGCGCGCCGAAGTCTGGTCCCCTGTACAAAACGTTTCTGTTTGGCTTGGTGCATGGCTATGGGGGCACGAATCCACTGATGGCTTTCTTGATGCCCTCAGCGAGCTGGGTGGTGAGCAACAAGGGGTCGAAGGAGAGCCGTTTGTTGATGTTATGTCACTTCTCCGGCGTGAAACGGCCTCCGTCATCGAGCGTGGAGAGCGCGAACCGCTGCTTCGGCTAATTCTCTCCGGTCCTGGCGACGCGCCAGCACTTCCAGCCGGCACGGAATCGGCGCGAGCGGCGGCAGAAAATCCGGCAGGCGCAATCGTGGTGCGTACCAATAATCGGGATCGGAACCTGGTGTTGGTGCCCACTTATGCCGTGGGCGCGACGCGGTGGACGGTGATTGAAGAGACTGCCCCGTTACCCTCGCCCGCTTGGCTTAGCCCGGGCGAGGCCGATGAGCTCTTGAGTACTGCGACGAATGAGTCAGCAAACCTCATCGAGGCATTGGGCTATCGCAGCGATGCCCTCCCCAATCCCCGGCTAACAGTAGGCACACTAAGGGATTTCTACGACACCCCCGGATTACCCGCTGCAGTGCCGGGGCGAGCAGCGAAGCTCTTCGCCCGCGCTGACCGCGTGGCGGCCGTCATCGAGACGGTGACTGACCGCATTCAAGATCACAGTCTCGATCCGCAGCTTCTGCGCCTGTGGCGCCATATCCGCCAAGCACGCATGGCCGGCGTGGCTTATGCGCTCACCGATTTCGCGCGTTAATGCGGCTTGCGCAGAGACCAGATATCACAACAACCTTCAGCGCAGGGTGCGCCATTGACCGTACAGCCCTGAACGGTAACCTCACCGAGTGAGGCAGGTTCAGCGTCATGCTCTAACTCCTCGATGAGGTCCACGATGAGCGAGGCAAAACGTGCAGATGGGCCGGCGGTTCGGGTGCGATAGACGCTGACGCCCATTTCCTCAGCGGCTTGCTTCAGTTCAGTATCGAGATCCCAGATGACCTCCATGTGATCGGAGATAAATCCAATTGGGCACACGACAACGCTATCGACACCATCTTCCTCGTGGATTCGCGTGGTGTGGTCGACAATGTCCGGTTCCAACCACGGGGTGGCTGGGTTTCCTGAACGGGATTGCCACACTAGGTCATAATTCTGGACCCCGGCAGCCTTGGCTACGAGCCGTGCAGCCTCCGCTACCTGGCGGGAATAGATATGTTTATCGCCTTCTGCTCCCCCAACAGCATCGTGTGCCGATGGCACTGAATGCGCAGTAAAAAGCATGCGGGTGCTAGCCATCTTGTCTTCCGACACCTCCGCATAAGCCTCGCGGACGGCTGCGGCCATCTCCTCAATGAACTTGGGGTGATCGAAGAATTGGCGCAGTTTGGTGAAGTTCATGTCGGGCAGTTGCTCGTCCTCGAGGTGCTTGCGCAATGCAACGATGTCCTCGTTGTACTGGCGGCAAGCACTGTAGCCACCCCAGGCGGAGGTAGCGAATACGGCGACGTTGCGCACACCATCGGCGGCCATCTGCTCGACGGCTTTTGTCCCAAACGGGTACCAGTTACGGTTACCGAAATAAACCGGTAGATTATGTCCGCGTTCCTTCAGCTCTGCGGAAACATTAGAAATAATCTCTCGATTTAGCGCATTAAGCGGACTAATGCCGCCTAGGCGGAAATAGTGTTCCCCGACGACTTCGAGCCGCTCGCGCGGGATGCCTCGCCCACGGGTAACGTTCTCCAAAAATGGGACGACCTCCTCGTTTCCTTCCGGGCCACCGAAGGAAAGAACGAGGAGGGCGTCAAATGAGGAGGGCACCGAATCGGTGCCGCGGGTGTTGCCCTGGGCAGTACGCAGTGTGTCAGTCATGCAGCCCAGTTTAGCAACGGGCTGAACTAGATCAGTCGCACGGCATAGGGTGCCATGCCGGCTTGACGTACTGGGGAGATGCTGACGTTTTGACCGGACTGCGGAGCTTCGACCATGGTGCCGTCACCAAGATAGATTGCCACGTGCTGATTTCCGCTCGGGCCATAGAAGACAAGGTCGCCTCGCTGCATCTCGCTCGGGGAAATCTTGGTTCCCTTCTGATACTGGTAGCCGGTGTAATGCGGCAGGGAAATGCCGACGCCAGCAAAGGCATAGAGCACCAGCCCAGAACAGTCGAAGCCGACCTTGTTGTAGTCGCCATAAGAGTCAGCGACGCCGCCGTCGCGAATGCCCTGCGTAGGACCGTTGGCATCGCCACCACCCCAGGCATAGGGAACTCCCACCTGAGACGTTGCGCGCTCGATGACGGTCTCGATCTTTGCTTCGCGGGAGGCATCGCCCAGTGAAGCGGATGCCTTCTTCGTCACGCTATCGGTGGTGTCAAGTTCCTCCAGGACAGCGGAGACATCGGACTCAAGGGAATCCTCGTTATCAGTTGCGTTCGCTGCATCGCTATCGGACGTCTCCGTGGAATCCGTCGCTTCCCCAGTGCTGTCTTGCCCACCCTGGAGGGCAAAGAGCTTGGAAGAGCCTTCCGCCAGAGCATCGATTTCCTCTTGGCTCAAGCTGTTATTGTGGTCCGGCTGAGATGCGGCCACCATCGAGGCCACCGTTCCCACCGCTTCAATGCCAAGTGCAACGGTTTCCGCATCGATTCCGTTCGGATCGAAAGAGCTGGAGCTCCCGCCCTGGGAGTTCTCGGCGTTCTCTTCAGAGGAGCTGGCCGTGCTTGTCGACGACAACTCTTGCACGTTCGGATCGGAAGCCACAGTGCTTGCGGCGCTAGAGAGCTCTTCCAATTCGTCTGCAGAGGCAGAAGCCGTCGACGGCTGCGATTGAAGCGTGGGGTTCTGTGCCTCAGAGTCGGAGGGGCCGGCCACGGTGGACGCTGTGGACTCGGCGGTCGGCTCCGTGCTGGCCGGTGTCGAATGCCCCGCAGCGGACGGCGAGGATACCGTCGAGGAGTCGTGGGCAGGAGTCGTGGCACTAGACTCAGAACGACCCTGTGCAGAATTAGTCCCGTCCCGACCCTTGACCTTATATCCAGCTGTTGGGCTTGACTCATCTTCTTCGTCCAGACCCTTGGCTTGATTTAACGCTTTGTGCAGAGATGAGAGTTGGGAAAGCAGGTCCTCGCGTTCGGACGTAGATTCCTCAATCGAAGCCTCGGACGCAGAGAGTTGCTCGCGCGCAGCAGCCTCGGCATCGGCCGCCTGGTCCGCACGTTCCTCGGCCAGTTGTTGGGTCTTCCGCAGCTGGGATTCCTTGTTCGCCTTTTCCGTGCGCTGCTTCTCCAAGTCGCTAACGACGGCCTGCTGCTTCTCAGACTGCGAGCGAAGGTAGGACTGGCGCTCCAGCATGTCCGAACGCGCGTCTTTTCCTGCCGCATGGGAGACGGCATCGGAAGTATTGGCTCGGCGGTAGGCGGAACGGGAGACCTCATCCAGCTTGGCCTGGGCATCGGCGACGTCCGCTTGTGCGTCGTCAAGCTGCTCGCGCGCCGTCGTTGTTCCTTGGCGCGCTTGGTTTGCCTTAGTGCGGGCGTCGTTGAGATCGACCAGCGCACGGTTGACGGTTTCGCGCTGCGCACCTATGGAGGCTTCCGCTTGTGCGATGCGCTCCTCAATCTGGGCGATTGCGCCCGCGAGATCTGCGATGGATGGGTTGTCGGAGGATAGCAGGGATTTGATGTTGATCTGCTCAGGCTCCGCAGCCACTGCAGGAGTGAGCGCGGAGACAGTAGACAAGGCGGCGGTGGTCGCTATGGCAGCGCACGCTGCCTTAAAGTGCCGAAAGCCGAAAAATGATGTGGTGGCCACGAGGGTTATCTCCTAGACACCTACCCCGGAGAAGTCACGCATGTTGCGTATACGAGCTTGCCGGACATCGAGACCTCGAGGTGGCGAGTTGGACGAGCAAAAGGAACAGCGGTGTGTACGTAGCTAGTCTCGCCTTCAAGCAGGATGAGGCGGCAATCGATTTCCCAATGGGGGCAACAGATTCCCCAATGGGAATAGTGGACTTAATAAGGCTTGCGCCCGGAATTGACCGGGATACGCGAACGCGGCTTGCCCCTGAAGAGCTCTTTGCTCTCTACGCCACTAAATGCCGAATTGACGGGGCGGCATTTTCTCTTATAGAGGCGGCAGGGAAACCTGCGGGGCGTCTGGTGTGTGCACCAACATCACGTCGAACCGTGCGTTATAGCTAGCCACACTGCACACTCATGGTGCTCGTTGGGCTCACGGAGAGCGGCGCCGAGTATGGCTGCACGATCCGACGACGAAGGGACACACACATATTCAGGCTCGAGGTCCTGCGTCGGTTCCTCCTCGCTCGGCGCCGCGCTCGTGGAGGGCACTTCCGCGGTCCTTAGTGGCGCACGCGTAAGCACTCACAGCTGGCACCCAACCGGAAACCGATGGAACTCATGGCCATCACAGCCCTCGATGAGGGCGTGCGAATGAAGTGTATGAAGCCTCTTCCACTCGGGAGGTAGGTGTTTCGATATCTAAAAGGTTGAACACTGGTACCGACTGCGTCGAGAAAACTGCATTGCTACGCGCATCGCTAGCGCGGTGCGACGGTCATCCACCAGGCGGTGAACCCCAACGGTCCTCTTCGCTCGCGGCGTGCTTCCCCACATACCCGTGCGACAAATCAGTTGAGAGTCAAGGCTTGGTCCATGAACGTATGGAGCAATAGTCAACCCGTGAGTCGATACGTGAACCATACGTCACCGACACGCCATCTCGCACACTTTTCCCATCTTTCACATCAGCCACGGAAACCCACAGGGCGTTACAGGCGCACCTAACCTGCAATGATTTTGTTACCAATGCGTGACTGTGACGTTGATCACTCTTCCTTGGAGTGCCAACCTCTTCCCCCTTGGCTACCGCTTTGAATTACCTTCTGGGGCTTGTCTTAGAAGCTCCGGCTGCTCCCAGTGGAACCCGGCTTTCGGGGTGCAGGGAACGGGCCATTTCGGGACTGGGCGGAACCGAAGGGTTCGCCGATTTAAGGTGCCCGTGAGGTGTCCGATGTGGTTACTGCGCGGGCCGTATTCTTAGGGCTCTTACGCCCTATCAACCACTCCCCCGTTGCAAAAGTCAAGGCTTAGTGGTTGATTTATGCCACTTCCCTACCCCTGTGGTGGGTGTGGCGCATGTTTAGCGGAATTCTCGCGGCGGCCTCGATCGCTTAGTTTCTGACCGTGTCAGCTTTCTGTGTAGCGGCTCGAAATCCCGCCCAGCCCGCAATTGCCGCTACGAAGAAAAACAACGTCAAGATTGCCAGCCATGGCGCTGAAAAATGATCTGCAGTTGCATAGAAATCATTCAGCAAAGTTACCTGATCGAGTCCAGTTGGCAGCGAATCCTCGGCTGCCTCAATGGATGCCCGAGCATAAGAATTACTGACTGCGGACGCCCGCATTGGCGCCTGGAGAATCACGGTATCGAGTCCCGTTTGTTCTTGAAGGGTTGTCGCCAGGTCGCGCAGATCGGGAATCTTCTCGGGGAAGACATCTACCACTGCGATGCCATGGTTGGGCTGGAGGGAGTCTGCGATGCGGGTCTGGAGGTCGTCGTCTAGCGCCAGCTCTGGGTTGGAGAACGCTACACCGTCGGCCGAGAGCTGATCTGCAATGTCGTCTATATCTACGCCCGCCGGGATCATCCGCCACTCCTTAATCTCTATGGCCGTTAATGCTTGGTGGCACAGCCTTCTGCCCAAACACAATTCGGAGGTTCGTCCCCCGGATTCCCGATCGAGCCTAAACCTCGGAATGTGGGCGAGGCCGGCGACTCGCCGCTACCCCCGAAATGTAGGAAACAGAACGCCCGTACTGTTATCCTGGTGTCGACCGAGGGTTCTTGCATCTACAATAGATACGGAACATTCGCGTTCTGAGACCGCCGATACACCCGGCTCCATCTGGTCGCTAGGGCATATCGGCAAGTCCGATGAACCTTCGACCAGTGTTCGATAACCCACAAGCGAAAAGCAAGGAATGGAGCTCCTTATGACTGAAAGCCTGAACTCCTTCGGCGCCAAGAAGACTCTTGAGGTCAACGGTAAGTCTTATGACTACTTTGACATCAATGCAGTCGAGGGCCTGGAGAAGCTTCCTTACTCCCTCAAGGTCCTGGCTGAGAACCAGCTGCGCTACGAGGACGGGAAGAACGTAACCAAGGATCACATTAACGCTTTGGCCAACTGGGATCCGTCCGCTGAGCCGGATACCGAGATCCAGTTCACCCCGGCCCGCGTTCTGATGCAGGACTTCACCGGCGTCCCCTGCGTGGTCGACTTGGCAACCATGCGTGAGGCTATCGCCACCCTCGGCGGCAAGCCGGACCAGGTGAACCCGCTCAACCCGGCCGAGATGGTTATTGACCACTCCGTCATCGTCGAGGCTTTCGGCTCCACCGAGGCCCTGGAGAAGAATGTTGAGATCGAGTACGAGCGCAACCAGGAGCGCTACCAGTTCCTGCGCTGGGGTGCCGAGAACTTCTCCAACTTCCGCGTTGTTCCTCCGGGAACCGGAATTGTCCACCAGGTCAACATTGAGTACCTCTCCCGCGTGGTCTTCGACAACGATGGTGTTGCCTACCCGGATACCTGTATTGGTACCGACTCCCACACCACCATGGAAAACGGCCTGGGCATCCTGGGCTGGGGCGTTGGCGGCATCGAGGCCGAGGCTGCAATGCTGGGCCAGCCGGTGTCCATGCTGATCCCGCGCGTCGTGGGCTTCAAGCTCACCGGCGAGATTCCGACCGGTGTGACCGCTACCGACGTGGTGCTGACCATCACCGAGATGCTGCGCCAGCACGGTGTGGTTCAGAAGTTCGTTGAGTTCTACGGCAACGGTGTCAAGTCCGTGCCGCTGGCCAACCGCGCCACCATCGGTAACATGTCCCCCGAGTTCGGTTCCACCGCTGCGATCTTCCCGATCGACGAGGAGACCATCAAGTACCTCGAGCTCACCGGCCGTCCGCAGGAGCAGATCGATCGCGTCGAGGCTTACGCCAAGGCTCAGGGCATGTGGCTCGAGCAGGACGCTCCGGAGGCACAGTACTCCGAGTACCTCGAGCTGGATCTGTCCACTGTTAAGCCGTCCATCGCCGGCCCGAAGCGCCCGCAGGACCGCATTCTCCTCTCCGAGGCAAAGGAGCAGTTCCGCAAGGATCTGCCGACCTACGCTTCCGGCGAGGTTGTTGCAGACGAGTCCACCATCGAGGCAAAGCGCATGACCTCCGAGGGCGGCGACGAGAATGCTCTCGTCGACGTTACCGGTGGCCTGAACAAGTCTCGCGCAGGCGAAGGCGAGTCCGCAGCCAAGGGCGGCTCCGGCCGCCAGTCCAACCCGGTTACCGTCACCTCCCCGAACGGTGGTGAGTACACCCTGGACCACGGCATGGTTGCTATCGCTTCCATTACCTCCTGCACCAACACCTCTAACCCGTCCGTCATGGTTGGCGCTGGCCTCATCGCACGTAAGGCTGCTGAAAAGGGCCTGAAGTCCAAGCCGTGGGTCAAGACCATTTGTGCCCCGGGTTCCCAGGTTGTTGACGGCTACTTCCAGCGCGCAGACCTCTGGAAGGATCTGGAGGCGCTTGGCTTCTACCTCTCCGGCTTCGGCTGCACCACCTGTATCGGTAACTCCGGCCCTCTGCCGGAGGAAATCTCCAACGCCATCAACGAGCATGATCTGGCTGCTACCGCGGTGCTGTCCGGCAACCGTAACTTTGAGGGCCGCATTTCCCCGGACGTCAAGATGAACTACTTGGCCTCCCCCATCATGGTCATTGCATACGCTATTGCTGGCACCATGGACTTCGATTTCGAGACTCAGGCGCTGGGTCAGGATCAGGACGGCAACGATGTCTTCCTCAAGGACATCTGGCCTTCCCCGAAGGAGATCGAGGACACCATCCAGCAGGCCATCTCCCGCGAGCTCTACGAGGCTGACTACGCCGACGTGTTCAAGGGTGACGACGCATGGCGCAACCTGGACGTTCCGGAGGGCGAGACCTTCAAGTGGAACGAGGATTCCACCTACATCCGCAAGGCACCGTACTTCGACGGCATGCCGACTGAGCCGGAGCCCGTTCAGGACATCAAGGGCGCTCGCGTCCTTGCTAAGCTCGGTGACTCCGTGACCACCGACCACATCTCCCCGGCTTCCTCCATTAAGCCGGGTACCCCGGCCGCTCAGTACCTGGATGCCAACGGTGTGGAGCGCCAGGACTACAACTCCCTCGGTTCCCGTCGCGGTAACCACGAGGTCATGATGCGCGGTACCTTCGCCAACATCCGCCTCCAGAACCAGCTGGTCGACGTCGCCGGTGGCTACACCCGTGACTTCACCCAGGAGGGCGCACCGCAAGCCTTCATCTTCGATGCCTGCGAGAACTACAAGGCAGCCGACATTCCGCTGGTTGTCCTTGCTGGTAAGGAGTACGGCACCGGTTCCTCCCGTGACTGGGCTGCTAAGGGCACCAACCTGCTTGGCGTGAAGGCTGTCATCACTGAGTCCTTCGAGCGTATTCACCGCTCGAACCTCATTGGCATGGGCGTCATCCCGCTGCAGTTCCCGGAGGGCGAGTCCCACGAGTCCCTGGGCTTGGATGGCACCGAGACCTTCGATATCGACGGCATCGCAGCCCTCAACGAGGGCGGCATTCCGAAGACGGTCCACGTGACCGCCACCAAGGAGTCCGGCGAGACCGTTGAGTTCGATGCCAAGGTTCGCATCGACACACCTGGTGAGGCCGACTACTACCGCCACGGCGGCATTCTGCAGTTCGTTCTGCGCCAGATGGTCAAGGCCTAAAGCAGCCTTGCCCATTATGTAGGCACCCCGACTCTGGGGCGACCTACATAGTTAGGCACCAAGGCCAGCTAGCAACATGGAGTGCTGGCTGGCCTTTCTGCTTCTGTCCCTCCCCTCTACTTCCTCCACCCGTTTACCCGCCGCCGTGCTTAAAGGAGCTAGTTTTCAGCCATGCCGATTATGAGCGACTCTGAACTGAACCGCCGCCGCCACGACATTCTGGTTGGCGCACGTAAATGCTTCGCTGAGCACGGCTATGACGGCGCGACGGTGCGGCGTCTCGAAGAAGCCACAGGTAAGTCGCGTGGGGCAATCTTCCACCACTTCGGTGATAAGGAGTCCCTCTTTCTTGCCTTGGCCCGGGAAGACGCCGCCCGTGAGGCCGAAGTTGTTGCGAACAACGGTCTCGTCGAAGTCATGAGTGAGATGCTGCGCCATCCGGAGCGCCATGACTGGCTTGCCACCCGGCTTGCTGTGACCTCGATGCTGCGTACCGATCCGTCTTTCGCCGCGCGCTGGCATGAGGAGCAACAGATTCTTGATGAGGCGGTCCGTGCCCGCTTGGAATCCAACGCCGAGAAGGGGCGCATGCGAGACGACGTCTCCATCGACACCCTCGTGACATATCTTGAAACCTTTATGGACGGATTTATCAACCGCCTAGCGCTCGGGGACACGAAGAATCTCGAGCAGGTTTTGGATTTGGTCGAGCAATCGATTCGCGGCTCCCACGCCGATCACTAGGCGTCAGTACTCGGTGGCGATGTGTGGTTGGCGCTACACTGTGGCGCATGGACCATACTCCCCTACGACTTTCGCGCACGCAGTGCGGAATAAGTCTGAGCGCTACGCCGCGGCTTGCTCCAAAGGAACAGCGCACCCACGATGCTCAGCCGAACCCGCGGATGGACAATTCAGGTCTTCGCGAGGTCATCGAGGAGGCTGGGCCTCAGCCGGGACGCCTCTCGTTTGGTGTTGTCGCAGCCTGGGCTTTTATAGGTCTAGTCGGGCTGTTTATGTGCAGCATGTCGATTCCTTTCTTCACTGGTAGCTTTGGTCCTCCGCAAAGCAGCTTCTCAGATCTAGGAATATTTTCGCTTATCCCAGTCATTATTTGCCTCGTCAGTCTTACTGTTTTCGTCGTAGGTTTGCGGAGTATTCTCAAGGAAACCCGAAATGCACAGCGTCTGCGCACCGCGTGGCGCAACGGCTGGATAGAATACCGTCCTGCTCTTATTGGCGAGCTTGTGTACCTGCGAAGCGAAACCGAAGGGACCGACGACCGTAAGCGGACTTATTTCTATTATTCGGCGCCTCTTTTGATCCTTCAGCCAGACGGCACACTAGCGAGCGCAATGTCCGCTGAGTTCCGCGCTGACAATCCGAATAGGCTAAGGTCCCGGGGCGCTGCTCTTGCCGAAGGGGCTCGTATAGCAACCGTCGATACCGCGAACAATAATGGATGGACGGTCGCGGCTTACCGCGCCGATGGGATGAGCTCAGAGGCGGAACTATCCAACGGTCTCACCAACCGCCAAGTGGATGCCGTTCTCCAATTCGCTGAACAACGATGGGTACGCTAGCTCTCCCCGATTAAGACCGGGTTTTCGTCGGGGGCTAGTCCCCAGCCGCCGATGGTCACCGAGAAAATGGTGACCACGAACATTAAACTGTGATCCATGACTCACGCTCCCTTGCAGCTGCCCCGCACTCCGCTGAAGCTTCCTTCCTCAAGTGCAGGATCCCTCGCGCCTAAGGTTTTGAAGGATCACGATCAGCAACCCAACCCAAACACGGATCGCAGCGGCATCCGCGAGGCTATTAATAGCGTCGGGTCTCCGATCGGCCAATCCAATCTCGGCATGGTCATCGTTGGCTCCTTTTTCATCTTCATTGGCGGCTCAGCGCTACTCTTCTCGGTGGCTCACACGATCTTTATATCGGTCCTGTTTCCCGGAGCCGGCGGAACGATTGGGAGTATTCCGATAGCCAGCTTTATCACTGGAGCTGCAGCCCTCGTGTTCGTCTTCGTTGGAATCTTGATTTTGCGGGGGCGCTTGGGTTCCACAACAAGGCTTCGCACCGCGTGGGAGAATGGCTGGATTGAATACCGCCCCGCGTTGATCGGCGAGCTGACCTATAGGCGCCGCGTTGATTACGACGACAGTACCGACTTTTACTACACCGCCCCGGTTCTCATCCTGCAGCCAGACGGATCATTGACGAAAAGCATGACCGAGGAATTCATTGCTCCAAACCCGAACTGGCTGAAGCTGCGGGGGCGGCTGCTTGCCGACGGTCCCCTCGTTGCCACCGTGGACTTCAACCACAATAACGGATGGGGCGTGGTGGGATATCGGGCAGATGCAGACAACCCGCAGCCAGAACTGCACAATGGTCTGCGCCAAAAGAACATTGAAGCAGCACTGTCTTTTGCAGAGCGGAACTGGGTAAGAAGTTAGTGATAAGAATGTCTGACCACGCTTTAGCACCATTCGACTTCCCGGAACACCACTACTCCGAGAGGCTCATTCCCCGCACTCGGCGTTCTGTGTCCGCCCCGAACTTGAGATCAAGCACATCTAGTATTGTTCGCGCGATCGCCGCGACTGGGCCACTCCCAGGCGGCGCCACACCTGAATGGCGAAGCCTACGGAACAACCTCATCACGGCGGTAGTGGGCCTAGCTATCGCACTATCAGCCTTTATCGGCGAAGATATGTCTATTAGTTCCGGATGGCAGGGCTTGGCCGTTGCAGTCTTCGTCCTCTTCCTCGTCGTGGCGGCCGGTCGAAACATTCGAGCAATTCGGAGCTCTACGTGGGGTGCTCGCCGTCTACGGACGGCGTCGGAAAATGGGTGGATCGAGTACTACCCCGCGCTGCTCAGTGAGATCTGGCAAACAGGTCGACACGTGCCGCACGCAGATCCCACCGAGTACTACTACAAGGCGAAAGTACGCATTTTCCTTCCAGATGGCACAGTTCAAGAAATCATCAGCGATGAGTTTGAGTCCCACACTTCTCCCCGCTCCTTCCGGGAGCAGGGTGTGGCCGTGGTACGGTTCCAAAGCCAAGCGACGTTCAAGCACCCCACAGGGTGGTATATCGCGGCCCACCTGTCCACAAAGCCACTTCGTTATGCGAGCCTCCACCACCAACTGAGCAGAGAGCAAGTCATCGCCGCGCTTGACGCGGCGGCATCCGCTCGATTTTAGATATCCTTCACGCTGCCATCGCCATCGATGAACTCTAGCGGCGAAGTCGGGAAGCTTTCGCGGCCGGCGACCTCGGTGACCACCTCAGCGACAAGCTCTCGGGAGGTTGTCAGCTTACCGGTGCGCTCTGCGTCCTTATCTAGCACGGTGATGCCGCGCGAAGGCTCCTCCGTCAGGGCTGCCGGGCCAAGGATGAGGTAATTGAGGTCGGTGGAATTGAGCTTGTTGTCCACCTCCTTCTTCGACTCCACGTAGGCGTACCACTTCTCATCCGCAGGATCGGTCGTGTTCTCCGTGGCACCCATGTAGGAAATCGTGATGTAGGCGGGAGTGTTCTTGCCCTCGGCAGAAAGCTTTTCCAGACCCGCAATAGATGCCAGCGCCGCATCACGGTCGACCGCCCACGTCACCTCCGCACCAGCACGGCCACCATTTCCAGCGCCCCACACGACGACGTCATACTCGCTCAAAAGTGCAGCCCAGTCCTCAACAGAAAGCTCGGTGAGATCGCGAACCACCGCGGCGGCACCGAGGGCCTCAATATCAGAGACCTGGTCCGGGTTGCGGATGAGGGAATGGACGGTGAGGTTGGCGTCGACAAGCTTGGGCGCCGCCAAAAGCCCAACCTTGCCGTGGCCGCCGATGTACAGAACCTTCTTGCGCGTAGTTGTTGTCGTATCAGTCATGTGCGCCACCGTACGCGCCGGCTCGCTATCCTGCATGACCCCAGGGCAGCGTGAAAAACCCACGGGCTACAATCAAATTATGATCGCCATCATGACTGTTACCGGTGTTGATAACACCGGAATTATCTCTGCCGTTTCCACCGCCCTCGCTGAGCTCAAGATCAACATCGTTGACGTCTCGCAGACCCTCATGTCTGGGTACTTCACGATGATCCTGCGCGTCGAATTCGATGAGAATGAAGTCAGCATCCAGCAGATTCAGGAGCGGATGAACACCGTCGGTGAGTCCATCAAGCAATCCATTCGTGTGCAGTCGGAAGCACTGTTCACCGCCATGAATGAAATTTAGGAGCGAGAATCAGTCATGCTTAATCGCTTCAACACCGTCAGTATTCTCGACACCATCGAGATGATCGAGAAATACCGCCTCGATATCCGCACCGTCACCATGGGGATCTCGCTGCTCGGCTGCACGCGCTCCACCATGGAAGCTACCGCAGAGGCCGTTTATGATCGCGTGACCACCCGGGCGGCTCAGCTCGTGGAAGTCTGCGAAGGGATCGAGGCCGAGCTCGGCATCCCGATCGTCAACAAACGTATTTCCGTCACTCCGATCTCACTTATCGTGGCTGGCGTAGAAGGAAACCCCGTCGACGTCGCCCGTGCACTGGATCGCGCCGCTGAGACGACAGGTGTTAACTTCGTCGGCGGCTACTCCGCATTGGTTGAAAAGGGTGCCACCACTGCGGAGAAGACACTCATCCGCTCTATCCCGGAAGCGCTGGCTGAGACCAACCTGGTGTGTTCCTCGGTGAATATCGCATCCTCGCGCGCCGGCATCAACATGAACGCCGCAGCGCAGATGGGACGCATCATCAAGGAAGCTGCCGAACTCACCAAGGACCGCAGCGCCATCGGCTGTGCGAAGCTCGTGATCTTCTCCAACTCCGTGGGCGATAACCCCTTCATGGCCGGTGCCTTCCACGGTATCGAGGAACCGGACTGCGTTGTCTCCGTCGGTGTGTCTGGGCCGGGTGTTGTCGACCGTGCTCTCGGATCCCTGGAGGGCGCCACCCTTAATGAAGTCGCCGAGGAGGTCAAGAAGGCCGCCTTCAAGGTCACGCGTGCCGGACAGCTCGTTGGTTCGATGGCCTCGGAGCGCCTCGGGGTACCCTTTGGCATCATTGACCTCTCCCTAGCTCCCACTGCCGAGCTGGGAGATTCCGTCGCGCACATCCTGGAGCACATGGGTCTGGATCAGGTGGGCACGCACGGAACGACGGCAGCCCTCGCACTGCTTAACGACGCCGTCAAGAAGGGCGGCATGATGGCCTGCTCCCGCGTGGGCGGTCTGTCTGGTTCCTTCATCCCGGTTTCGGAAGACAAGGGCATGATCGATGCGGTGCGCACCGGCGCTATTTCCATCGACAAGCTGGAGGCCATGACCTCCATCTGCTCGGTGGGCTTGGACATGATCGCCATTCCGGGCGATACTTCTGCGGAAACTATTGCCGGCATGATCGCTGATGAAGCCGCCATTGGCGTGATGAATCATAAGACGACCGCCGTGCGCGTTATCCCCGCCCCGGGAACCAAAGCTGGCGATGAGGTCAATTTCGGCGGCTTGCTCGGCTATGCTCCGGTCATTCCGGTCAATGAGGTGGGCAACTCCACCTTCATCAACCGCGGTGGCTTCATCCCGGCGCCGGTGCACGGCTTCCGAAACTAAGACCTCAGCAACTCGGATTAGTTTTCACCAAGCACTTGACCCTCACACCATGTGAGGGTTTAGCTTTGTCCTATGAAGATATCGGACGTCGCCGCGGTCGCTGGATGCTCAGTTCGTTCTGTACGACATTTACACGAGACGGGCGCGGTTCCTGAACCCGCCCGCACCAGCGGGAACTACCGCGACTATTCTGTTTCTGACTTGGCTTCGGTGCTGCGCGCGCGGGCGCTGATCGACGCCGGTGTCCCCGTCGCCGACGTAAATCTGCCGGATGCTATCGATCGTTCATTTGGCGTGCTCGACGAGCGCATCGCTCGGCTCAAGAACCAACGTGAACGCTTACGCGCCCTTGCCCAAGCACCCAACGGGACTCCACGAGACATCCGCGAATCACTCAAAGAGGCGATCCATGATCCCGCGATGCTGCAGCTCGAGCTTGATTCTTGGGATCTGATGGCGCTGTGTGGTGTCGCGACGGAAGGAACCTGGCAACAATTGCGCGAGAACCTTGAAGATGCCGAATGTTTGAGAGTTCTCCGCGAGGTTGAATCGCTATGGCGAAAACTGGGTGCATTGTCCCCGAATGATCGCGAGGTCACGGTAATCGTCGCCAAGCTGCAGCATTTAGGCGAACGCGGCCTCATGCGGGGAATCTATCCTACGTTGCGCCCAGGTAAGGTCCCGCTGAGTCCCACCGATGCACCGACAACTGGTGCACAGGGCAGAGCGCTCGCGGCACTGTCGGGAGCGCCACATGGATAGGATATGGAGATTCCTGGGAAAACATCCTGGATTCCGATTGGCAAAGTATGAACTTAGCCTCTACCGCGATTTGTGGCTTTGGATACGCGGCGAGACTTTGCTCCCCGCTGGTGCTCAGGCACTTCCCCATCCCCCGGGCAGGCTGCAAATGCTTGGTTTTGTCACCGCGGTGCTGGTGGTTGAAATGGTAGTCGTCCACCTGATTCTCCCCGCAGGTGCGGTTCGGGTTGTGGCGTTACTGCTGTCGCTGTGGGCCATCATTTTCGTGTGGGGGTTGATTGCCGCTGAGCGCATTCGCCCCAGTTATATCTCCGACGATGCTACCGTTCTGCGGCGCGGAAAAACTGTCTTCGCTGAGATACCAACTGCCGTTGTGCAGCACAAGAGCGTTGATCGCAGTTTTACCTCAGCGATTGAAATACGCGATGGCGAGCTGACAGTAGGCGGCCCCGCAGGCACGGACACCCTCCTGCAGCTGAGCTCGCCTGTTATGGCCACCCCGGATCGCTATCCTTGGCAGCGGCCCCAGCCGATGGAGGTTGATAAGGTGCGCTTCTTTAGTGCTGCGCGCCAACACTAGATGGCGCTTTCACTGGTGGAAAGAGAATACTTATGCGCCGGCGTTGCGAAGTTTGTCTTCGAGTTCCGCTATCAGCGGTAGTGCTAGTTGCGCGCGGTCGACGTCGATTCCCCACTTCTCGGGTTCACTACGCACCATGTGCGCTGTGGCAGTGAGAAAGCGGGCGAAGTTTTCCACTACCGCGCGATTACCATTGCGCACTCCCTCGTTGAGGACTGTATTGCCCAGGCGCTCAGTCCATATTTCTAGAATGTGCGGCGATGTGCTCTTAGCAATCGTCGTGCACGCAGCACGCGCCAAGCGTTCTGCCTCATCGTCGTGCCACACTCCCCCTGGGACGCGCAGGCGGCAAGAAATAATTGCCGCACCCTCCACGGCAGGAATCATCCCCATGCGAACGCAGGTTTCTACATAGTCCGCGCCGTAGCCGACCGCCATGACGTGTCCGATGTCCTTGACTATGCCACGCGTGTCTTCTTCAGTGACATACCATGCGCGGAAGGTGAGATAGTCCTCGTAAAGAAAGTGGCCAGACTCAGCGAGAACAGTGAGTAAACGCGCGGCCATGACCTTGGTCCACACCTTGTCCGTGCGCAGGTAACCGGTAAGGCGATCCCGAACCTGGTCGATGTGTCCATCCCACTGCCCTGACTCAATACCTTCTTTAAGCTCGGCAAAGGCCCAGTCCACACGGACTTCAGGCCGCTTGCTCACTAAACCGGTAAGCAGTGGTTCAATGACAGAATCGAGGGTATCGGTGTGGCTCATGGCTTCAGTCCTCTCCTGCTGCAGCACGGCTGGGTCGTAGCGCTACTAGACCCTTGTGCGTGGGAAGCCGGAAGGACCCAAGAAAAGAGCCTTGAGCGGTGCGTGAGTGTGCCCCCGATTCTAGCGCACTATAGGTTTTATGGAAGGCCACGAAGTACCACGGTGTCCAGAAGAACAAAGAGCGTTGCCGTTGCTGCATCCGGGGTAAGGAACTAGCCCCTAGGCCAACTCAACGATCTCCATGTATTCGTCGTTCCACAGATCCTCATCGCCGTCAGGCATGATGATGACACGCTCTGGGTTGAGGGCCTTTACCGCGCCTGGGTCGTGGGTCACCAGAACTACGGCACCGGTATAAGTACCGAGCGCATCGAGAACCTGCTCGCGGGACTGGGGGTCGAGGTTGTTCGTGGGCTCGTCGAGAAGCAGCACATTTGCGCGCGAGGACACGAGCGTGGCCAAGGAAAGACGCGTCTTTTCACCGCCGGAGAGCGTGCCGGCGGGCTGCTCCAGCTTATCCCCGGAGAACATAAAGGCACCGAGCAGACCGCGCAAATCCTGCTGGCCTGCATCGGGGCAAGCCTCGATGGTGTTTTCCCACACGGTCTTGTCTGGGTCGATGTTGTCGTGTTCCTGGGCAAAGTAGCCGATGCGCAAACCATGGCCGGAGACAATACCGCCCTCACCGTCGGTGCGCTCCACGCCCGCTAGAAGCTTGAGCAGGGTCGTCTTTCCGGCACCGTTATAGCCCAGCACGACGACGCGCGAGCCCTTATCAATGGCCAAGTCCACGCCCGCGAAGACTTCAAGCGAGCCATACATCTTGGTCAGGCCCTTCGCGTTCATCGGGGTCTTACCGCAGGGAGCCGGCTCCGGGAACTTGATGTGGGCAACCTTGTCGGCCACACGCACGTCATCGAGCTCGTTCATCATGCGCTCAGCGCGGTGCAGCATCTGCTTAGCTGCTGCGGCCTTCGTCGCCTTAGCGCCGAGCTTTGCGGCCTGCTTGTGCAGGGCGGCCGCCTTCTTCTCCGCGTTGGCGCGCTCACGGCGGCGGCGGGCCTCATCGGTCGCACGGGCATCGAGATACTTTTTAAAGCCCATGTTGTAGACATCCGCCTCGGCGCGCACGGCGTCGAGGAACCAGACCTTGTTGCAGACGGCCTCGAGCAGGTCCACGTCGTGCGAGATCATGATGAGCCCGCCCTCATGCTTCGACAGGAAGCCGCGCAACCAGGTGATGGAATCTGCGTCGAGGTGGTTCGTGGGCTCGTCGAGAAGCAGCGTGGTCTGGGACTTGCCGGAGCCTGCCGACGCCGCGAAAAGAATCTGCGCCAGCTCCACGCGGCGGCGCTGGCCACCGGAGAGCGTCTTGAGCTGCTGATCCAAGACGCGCTGCGGGAGGCCAAGGTTGTCACAGATCTGTGCGCACTCGGAATCCGCCTCGTAGCCGCCGAGGGAATGGTACTCCTCTTCCAAGCGCGAGAACTTGCGGATGGCCTTATCGCGGAACTTGTCGTCCGTTGCCGTCTCCATGAGTTCCTGCTGCTTGGCCATGCGCCGCTTGATCTCATCGAGACCACGGGCCGAGAGCACGCGTTCGCGCGCGGTCTGTTCGATGTTGCCCTCGCGGGAATCCTGCGGCAGGTAACCAATGGGGCCAGAGCGCGTTACCGAACCGCCATAAGGCTCGGTCTCCCCCGCCAAAATGCGCATCGTCGTGGTCTTTCCTGCGCCGTTGCGGCCGACCAGCCCGATGCGGTCACCCGGCTGTACGCGGAGGTGCTGGCCGGGGGCGTCGAGAAGCGTGCGTGCGCCCACGCGCACCTCGAAATCATTGGTCACAATCACGTCGAAACAGTCTAGCAACCAGGGCAGTTAAACCCGAACCAGCGGCAGGGCGCTGATCGACGTAAAGCTAACGGTACGGAGGATAAGTCATCTGGAAATTCGTGGCCCGGATTCGGCGCGCTTGACCTATACAAGATGAAAGATGTGCCTACATTGACATCATGAGTACATCAGCCACATCGAAACCGCCATTAATCCTCGCGATTACCGCCTGCCCAACTGGTATTGCGCATACCTACATGGCGGCTGAAAACCTCGAGGCCGCTGCCGCGGAACTTGGATACCGGATCAAAGTTGAGACCCACGGCTCAATCGGTGTCGAAGGCACCTTTAGCGCTAAGGACATCGAAGAAGCCGATGCCATCGTAATTGGCGCCGACACTGTGATTGCCAAGGATCGTTTCCGCGGCAAGCGCTTGGCAGCAACGGGCGTCGATGAAGCTATTAAGCACCCAAAGGAGCTCCTCCGCCGTTCGCTGTCCGCGTCGAAATGGGAAGAAAAGCCTTCCGCCGAAGAGCCAAAGGGCTCTCAGCGCGAGGACAGCTCCGGTAACTCCAATGGCGTGCGCGCAGTGGGACAGACTCTCTACAAAGCGCTGATGAACGGTGTATCCCACATGATCCCGTTCGTGGTGACCGGCGGTCTCCTCATCGCAGTAGCACTGTCAATTGGAGGAACCCCGACGCCCGAAGGCTTGGCAATTCCCGAGGATTCCTTCTGGAATACGCTGAACGAGCTGGGTGGTTTGGCCTTTTCACTCATGGTGCCGATTCTTTCCGGCTATATCGCAGTGGGCATTGCGGACCGTCCTGGGTTGGCGCCTGGTCTGATTACTGGCCTCATCGCTACGACTGGATCACTCTACGGATCTGAAGCCGGTGCCGGGTTCTTGGGAGGTATCGTCACCGGCATCCTGTCCGGCTATGTGGCGCTTGGAATCAAGAAGATTCCGGTGAACAAATACATTGCCCCGATTTGGCCGATCATCGTTATCCCGATTTTCACCACCCTCATTGTGGGTCTTATCTTCATTTACCTGGTCGGCTCACCGATAGCTGGCGCATTTGAAGCCATGACCGAGTACCTCGCAGGAATGCAAGGCTCCTCTGTCGTTGTGCTTGGCCTCGTTATCGGCGCGATGATCGCGTTTGACATGGGCGGCCCCTTCAACAAGACAGCGTTCCTCTTTGGTGGAGGCATGATTGCCGCTGGTAATGCAGCCCCTATGGGAATGGCCGCTACTGCTATCGCTGTACCGCCATTGGCGGTGGGCGCTGCCACCCTTGCCCGCCGTGCCTGGTTTAATAAGGCCGAAAAAGACGCCGGTATCGCCGCGCTTTTCATGGGGCTATTCGGCATTACGGAAGGCGCAATTCCTCTTGCCGCTGCACGCCCTCTGCAGGTCATTCCGGCGAACGTCATCGGCGGTGCGGTTGCCGGTGGCCTAGCAGGCGCATTCGGAGTTAAAGACCATGTCATGCACGGCGGCCCCATTGTCGCAGTGCTCGGTGCTGTCGACAACGTCGTGGGCTTCTTCGTGGCATTGCTTATTGGCGTTGTCGTCTGTGCATCAGTCATGCTCCTCTTAATCGCACTTACTCAGCATAAGAAAACGACAGAGAAGAATGAGAGCAAGAGCGACCAGGGCGCTGCGGACAAAGCTTCAGCAAACGCGGCGGAAAGCTCGCATCTGGGACAACCACTGCTGTCTATCGAAACGGTGAGCCTCGACCACAGTCTGGGCAGTACTCGCGACGAAACCATCGAAGCACTAGTGCGGCTAGTTTCTCCTCGCTTTGCTGATCCTTCTGCGGTGCTCACAGCGGCTCTTGAGCGCGAGACGAAGCACTCTACCGGCGTGGGCCATGGCGTGGCGATCCCGCATGCCCGTTCAGCTGGCGTGAAGGTTCCTACCTTGGCTTTTGCACGTCTTCCCGAAGCAATCACGTGGGCACAGGGTGAGGAGCCCACAACGATGGTGTTCCTCATTGCCGTGCCAGACGACGCCGGCAAGCAACACCTCAAGCTGCTTTCCAAGCTGGCGCGGGCAATCATGAAGGAGGACTTCCGCGCTCGCCTTCAGTCCGCTGCAACCCAAGAAGAAGCCGTCGATATCATCTCCTCGGCGCTGGATCCGGCGTCCTTGCCCACTGTGGGGCAGCGAAACGATTAGACCGCGAAGCCGAGGGCCTGGAGCATCTCGCGGCCCTCTTCGGTGATCATGTTCGGGCCCCACGGCGGCATCCACACCCAGTTGAGCTGGACGGCGTCGGCAAGCTTGTTGCCCACGACGACGTCGTCGATCTGCTCACCGATGACGTCAGTCAGCGGGCACGCCGGGGACGTCAGCGTCATGTTGATGACGCAGGTGTTCTTGCCGTCAATGTCCTCGAGCCAGAGGTCGTAGACCAGGCCCAAGTCAACAACGTTGATGCCCAGCTCCGGATCGATGACGTCCCGGAGGTATTCGGTGATGTCGAATGCCTTGGCAATCTGCTCTTCGGTCTGCTCAGGCTTTACACCGCCGCCGGCGAAGGAGGCGTTCTCGTCCTGATACGGGTCGGTCGGCTGGCTATCGTTAGTGGTATCCGCCATC
The DNA here is from genome assembly GCF_001813425.1 of Corynebacterium sp. HMSC056E09. Taxonomy (NCBI): domain Bacteria; kingdom Bacillati; phylum Actinomycetota; class Actinomycetes; order Mycobacteriales; family Corynebacteriaceae; genus Corynebacterium; species Corynebacterium sp. HMSC056E09. Next base: position 77,209 of record NZ_KV812477.1, on the reverse strand, counting down.
TACTTCTCCAATTCAGTCAGCGCCTGCGCGGTGGCAGCCTGGAAGGCCTTCCACCCCAGCAGCGCGCACTTAACACGGGCAGGGAACTTGGCCACGCCGGCAAAAGCGACGCCATCCCCAATGATCTCGTCGTCTCCCTCAACTTCGCCGCGGGAAGTCACCATGCGGTCAAACTCCTCGAGCTTGGCGTTGGCCTCCTCCAACGGGATGCCTACGATTTCTTCCGCCATGACAGAGGTCGAAGCCTGCGAGATGGAGCAGCCTTCAGCGTCGTAGGACACGTCCTCCACAGTCTTGCCGTCGGCCGACAGCTTCACGCGCAGCGTGATCTCATCGCCGCACGAGGGGTTGACGTGGTGAACCTCAGCCTGGCCATCGCGCAGGCCGGAGAATTTCGGGTTCTTATAGTGGTCCAGGATCACATCCTGGTACATGGAATCTAGGTTCATTCGCTCACTCCAAAGAAAGCACGGGCAGCCCGCACCGCCTCTACGAGGGCGTCGACCTCGTCCTCAGTGTTGTACAGGTAAAAGCTAGCGCGTGCGGTCGAATTAGCCTTGCACGCGCGGTGCAGTGGCCACGCGCAGTGGTGACCAGTTCGGATGGACACTCCATGAGCGTCGAGCACCTGGCCCAAATCATGCGGGTGGATGCCCTCCACGATGAAGGAGACCGCTCCCCCGCGATCCTCAGTGTTTTCGGGGCCGATGATCCGTAGACCAGGAATCTCGGAAAGCTTGTCCAAAGCCAATGCGGTGAGCTTCTGCTCGTGGGCGTGGATGGCCTCCATGCCCACTTCGCTCAAAAACTTCACCGCGGCCCCCAGACCAACGACCTGGCTGGTCATCTGAGTTCCGGCCTCGAAGCGAGTCGGCGGCTCGGCAAAGGTCGAGCCCTCCATCTTGACCACCTCGATCATGGAACCGCCAATAAGGAAGGGCGGCAGCTGTGCCAGCAGCTCCGCCTTGCCGTAGAGCACACCGACGCCGGTCGGGCCGCACATCTTGTGCCCAGAGAACGCGGCGAAGTCCACGTCGAGAGCGTGGAAGTCCACCGGCATGTGCGGAACGGACTGGCACGCGTCCAGAACCACCATGGCGCCTACAGCGCGGGCACGGCGCACCAGTTCCTCGACGGGGGCCACGGCTCCCGTCACGTTGGACTGGTGGGTAAAAGCCACGACCTTGACGGAGTCATCGAGCTCGAGCGAATCGAGATCAATGCGGCCGTCCTCAGTCATGGAGTACCACTTCAGCGTCGCACCAGTGCGCTGGCACAGCTCCTGCCACGGAACCAAGTTCGCATGGTGCTCCAATTCGGTGACGACGACGGTATCGCCCTCGCCGACATAAAGCTGACCCGCGCGCTCATCGCTAAGCACGTAGGCAACTTCATTCAACGCCTCAGTGGCGTTCTTGGTGAAGGAAATCTCATCGCGGTCCGCGCCAACGAAAGCGGCAATGGCCTGGCGGGCGGACTCATACGCGTCATCGGCTTCCTCCGCCAACTGGTAGGAGCCGCGGTGCACCGGCGCATTGGTGCCGAGTACGAACTCCTCCTCGGCCTTCCACACCGGGAGGGGACGTTGCGAGGTCGCACCCGAATCCAGGTACACCAGTGGCTTACCGTCGCGCACTGTGCGCGAGAGGATGGGGAATTGCTCCCTGATCGCATTAACGTCTAGTTCAGACATAGGTCCTTGTGCTCGGTTCTTTATCTCTTGCGTGTTGTGGTGTGTGCAGCCTGATGAGTTCTACTTGAGGAACTGCTCGTAGCCGTCCGCCTCAAGCTGATCAGCCAGCTCGGCGCCACCGGTCTTGATGACGTGTCCGTCTGCGAAGACGTGGACAAAGTCCGGGACGACGTAGTTGAGGATGCGCTTGTAGTGCGTGATGAGGAGGATGCCGCCCTTGGTTTCTTCCTGGTAGCGGTTAATCCCCTCGGAAACCACGCGCAGGGCGTCGACGTCCAGGCCGGAGTCGGTCTCATCCATGACTGCGAACTTCGGCTTGAGGATGTCCAGCTGCATGACCTCGTGGCGCTTCTTCTCACCGCCGGAAAAACCTTCGTTCACGGAACGGTGGGCGAAGGACTTGTCGATGGAGAGCTTCTCACGAGCTTCCGTGAGCTCCTTGTTCCACTCGCGCAGCTTCGGGGCCTCGCCACGAATAGCGGTCACGGCAGAGCGCATGAACTGCGACATCTTCACGCCCGGCACCTCGGTCGGGTACTGCATGGCGAGGAAGAGGCCAGCGCGGGCGCGCTCATCAACTTCCATCTCGAGGATGTTTTCGCCGTCGAGGAGCACCTCGCCCTCAGTAACCTCGTACTTGGGGTGACCGGCAATGACGTAGGACAGGGTGGACTTGCCGGAGCCATTGGGCCCCATGACGGCATGGGTCTCACCGGAGTTGATGGTCAGGTTGACGCCCTTGAGGATCTCCTTCGGCTCGCCGTCCTCCTCGTTGGGGAGCACCTGCGCGTGGAGATTCTTGATTTCCAAAGTAGACATTGAGTTGGTACCTGCTTTCGGGGAGTTTTAAGCGTTGATCTTGGCGAGCTCGTCGACGACGCGGGATTCCAGTTCCTCGCGCAGGGACTCGACCGGGATGCGTGAGATGACTTCGGAGAAGAAGCCGCGGATGATGAGGCGGCGTGCCTCGGCGGCCGGAATGCCGCGGGACATGAGGTAGAACAGCTCGAGGTCATCGAAGCGGCCCACAGTTGCGGCATGGCCGGCACCGACGATCTCACCGGTCTGGATCTCCAGGTTCGGGATGGCGTCTGCACGCGCGCCCTCGGTGAGAATCAGGTTGTTGTTCGTCTCATAGGTGTCCGTGTTGTTCGCGTTCTTGCGGATGAGCACGTCACCGACCCAGCAGGTGCGGGCCTCCGGTGTGCGGGAAGTGGAGCCAGCCTCGGCCTTCTGCGCGGCCGTAGCGCCCTGCAGCGCGCCCTTGTAGAAAACGCGGGAGCGGCAGTTCGGCACATCGTGGTCCACCAGCAGGCGGTTCTCGAAGTATTGGCCGGCGTCGGCGAAGTAGACGCCCAGCAGCTCGGCATCGCCGCCCGGGGCGTCGAAAACCACACGCGGAACGAGGCGCACAATCTCGCCGCCGAAGATGGCAGTGTTGTGGCGCAGGACGGCGTCGCGGCCCACCTTCGCAATCTGGTGGGACAGGTGGACGGCGTCATCTTCCCAGTCGGCGTCAACGACGACGGTGACGTGGGCGCCGTCGCCCAACACGAACTCAACATTGTCCGCGTGGGTGCCGGAGCCGACGTACTTGAGCACGATGGTGGCTTCTGCGTGGTGTCCCACGTGGATGGAGGTCGCACCAAAGGAGGTCACGCCCTCACCAGCACCGGTAATGGTGATCTCCACTGGCTTGTTCAACTGTGCCTCAGCGTCCACAGTGACAACGTGTGCCTCCGGCATGGAAGTCCAGGCCTGTGCGGCAACGCGGTCAGCAGGGGCGCCAGCGGTGCCGAGGCGGGCGTCGTCAGGCGCAACGGTTTCGGAGGTTACGCCTTCCGGAGCGGTGACGTCGATCTTCTGTGCGGTTGCCGGCGCAAACTCACCGTTGTGCAGGCCTCGCAGGTTGCGCAGGGCGATAAAGCGCCACACCTCATCGCGGCCATGCGGGACCGGGAAGTCCTCCACATTGAATGACGTGAACTGGTCACCCTTGGTGACGTCAGCAGGATTAAATTCGTTGGAAGCTACCACTTAGCCCACCGATCCTTCCATCTGCAGCTCGATAAGACGGTTGAGCTCCAATGCGTATTCCATGGGGAGCTCCTTTGCAATCGGCTCAACGAAGCCGCGCACGATCATCGCCATGGCCTCTTCCTCGGCGATACCGCGGGACATGAGGTAGAACAACTGCTCCTCGGAGACCTGCGAGACGGTCGCCTCGTGGCCCAAGGTGACGTGGTCGTTGCGGATATCGTTGTACGGATACGTATCCGAACGCGAGTTATTGTCCACCAGCAGCGCGTCGCACTCGACGTTGGCCGTGGAGTTGGCAGCATTGGCGTTGACCTGCACCAAACCACGGTAAGCGGCGCGGCCACCATTGCGGGCCACCGATTTGGACACAATGTTGGAGGAGGTGTTCGGCGCCATGTGGACCATCTTGGAGCCGGTGTCCTGCACCTGGTTGTCCGCCGCGAATGCCAGGGAGAGAACCTCGCCCTTAGCGTGCTCGCCGGTCAGCCAGCAGGAGGGGTACTTCATGGTGACCTTGGAACCGATGTTGCCATCGACCCATTCCATGGTGCCGCCCTCTTCCACCTTGGCGCGCTGGGTCACCAAGTTATAGACGTTGGTGGACCAGTTCTGAATGGTGGTGTAGCGGCAGCGGCCGCCCTTCTTCACGACGATCTCGATGACACCGGTGTGCAGTGAGTCCGAGTTGTAGATCGGAGCGGTGCAGCCCTCGATGTAGTGGACGTAGGCGTCCTCTTCCACGATGATGAGGGTGCGCTCGAACTGACCCATGTTCTCCGTGTTGATGCGGAAGTAAGCCTGCAACGGGATGTCCACGTGGACGCCCTTTGGCACATAGACGAAGGAGCCGCCAGACCAGCAGGCATTGTTCAGTGCGGAGAACTTATTGTCACCGGCCGGGATGACCGTGCCGAAGTACTCCTGGAGGATCTCCGGGTACTCGCGCACAGCGGTATCGGTATCGACGAAGATAACGCCCTGGGCTTCGAGGTCCTCACGAATCTTGTGGTAGACCACCTCGGACTCGTACTGGGCGGCAACACCGGAGACTAGACGCTTCTTCTCGGCATCCGGGATACCCAGCTTGTCGTAGGTCTCCTTAATGTCTGACGGCAGGTCATCCCAGGTTTGGGCCTGCTTCTCAGTGGAGCGGACAAAGTACTTAATGTTGTCAAAGTCGATGTCGGACAGATCCGGACCCCACGTGGGCACCGGCTTCTTGTTGAAAACGCGCAGTGCCTTGAGTCGGGACTCAAGCATCCATTCCGGCTCGTTCTTCTTCTCCGAGATATCGCGGACGACGTCTTCGCTCAAACCTCGGTGTGCTGCCTGGCCGGCCGCGTCCGAATCGTGCCAGCCGTAGTCATATCCACCGATGGAGGAGATGATCTCATCATCGCTCATCTTGGTCTCAAGCCCTGGTGCTGGTTGTGCCTGTGTCAAAGCCCGCTCCTTTCTATGTTGATTAGTCTCTTTCCCGTTCCACCGCAGACGGCGGGACAGGTTTTAAGGGGATATTCGTGGTGCAGATTCCGTGGCCATCCGCGATGGAGGCCAAGGGCTGCACATGTTTGCCTAATAGTGCGGAGAAAACTTCTTGTTCAGCTTCACACAACTCCGGATGCTCAGCCGCCACATGGGCCACCGGGCAATGGTGCTGGCAAATCTGTACTCCATTTCCCACCGATGTCACCGTGGCCGCATAGCCGTGTGCATCAAGCACAGCGGCTAGCTGGCGTGCCACCTCAGGTACGGATTCTTCTTCCTCAACCAAAGGGCGCACGTCTTCCACGAGCCGCTCGAAGCGGGCTTTGGCAAAGCGCCGGACCGCCTCGGGCCCACCCGCTTCCCGCAACGCGGTGAGTGCTTCCGCCGCCAGTTGGTCATAGGCGTGACCGAATTGGGCACGGCCTTGATCCGTGAGGCGAAAGTGCTTGGCGGGGCGACCACGGCCTGCCGACTGCCCGGGGCGGGCTGCTGGGCGGCGGTGTACAACCTCGGTGAGTCCTTCCTCCACCAAAATGTCTAAGTGCCGGCGTATGCCGGCTGCAGAGAGACCTAGGCGTTCACCTAAGTACGACGCCGTCACCGGGCCGTCCTTGAGAAGCAACAACATGACGTGGCGGCGAGTATCGCCCTCGGTCGAGCGAGTCTCCCTGGGTAACTCCTTCGTCACGGTGCACACCTCCTTGAGTGAATCATTCCCTGTTTAGACAACACTAGTGTTCCTTAATTCATTCCCAATTTCCACTCTTTCATTCGTGTCGCGGGCAGCTAGTTCCCGCTCACCACTGAGCCGCTAAGGTAGACAGTCATGAATATGGAACGCGACTACACCCGATCGGGGCGACTGCCCCGCGTCATCTGGGGCGTGCGCGATGAGCTTCCCCGCATGGGTGTTCCTGGTTCCCGTTCCGCGCTCCTTCACCAAGACTTCCCCGACTCCGCCGAGGGCGCAGATCACGCCGCGCTTGGCGACGCCCACCGCCGCACCATCTCCCAGCTGCGTACACTGTTCACGCTTCGCTGGCTCGGCACGATCGGCGCATTGCTCATTGCACTCGGCGGCCTGGGCGCCGGCGCGCTCCCAGTGGTGGGAAACCCGTATGAGTCCTTACCTTTCGGTTCACTCATGTCACGAATGCTGCAGTCCTCCTCCGCCATCGTGTTTATCGGTGTCGGTTTCATGGTGACCGCGTGGATTTGTATGGCCCCACTCGTGGGAGCACCACTGCGCCTGCGCAAGGCCGAACATAATCCAAAGCTAACGGGCGACGGGGAAGATACGAGGTTTAGCCACTCCCCCCGAGTGCTGACGCAAAGCCAGATGTGGCGAACCTGGCTGGGATGGGTACTTCCACTACTGGTCACCGCTCCCCTTTTCACCCAAGACATCTACTCCTACCTGGCCAACGGATCCATCGTGCTGCAAGGCCTCGATCCCTATTCCGCAGGCCCCGTGGAACTTTTGGGCGCAGATAATGACCTTGCCCGTTCGGTCCCTTTCATCTGGGCAAACTCCCCCTCCCCGTATGGCCCTGTGGCGTTAGGACTGGCCGCATTGGTCAGCTGGCTCACCCACGACTCCATCATCTGGGGTGTAGTCCTGCACCGAGTGTTTTCCCTCGTCGGCATTATCGCTGCTGGCTGGGCCATTTCACGTCTCGCCACCCGCTGCCGCGTGGCCCCAGAGGCAGCACTCTGGCTCGGCATCCTCAACCCCTTGACCATCCTTCACCTGGTAGGAGGCATTCACAATGAATCCTTCATGCTGGGGCTGGCTCTCGTCGGAGTGGAATTGGGTCTTCGGGCTGTCAACGATTCCCACGCCGCCCGTTGGCGGGTATGGGCACTGTTCATCGCGTCTGGCGTCCTCATTTCGTGCGCCGGCATGGTGAAGGTTACCGGCTTTATTGGACTTGGGTTTGTCGGGATGGCGGCTGCTCGCGGTCTCGTCGACAAGCACGGTGTGCCCGCCGTCCGGGCGGTCCTTGGCGCCGGTCTTGCCCAGCTGCTTCTGCTCGCCGTCTCTATTGCGGCAGTCACGATAGTCACAGGTATCGATATTGGATGGATCTTTGGTCAAGGCGGCGCGGCTACGATCCGCTCCTGGCTCTCTGCGACAACCTCCGTGGGCGTCGGCGCCGGCTTCCTCGGGATGCTGTTGGGTTTGGGTGATCACACCGAGGCCATTCTCAGCGTCACCCGCACTGTCGGCGTCATCATTGCCGCCGGTTTTATGCTCCGCATGCTGTATGCGACTTTCCGCGGAGCCATCCACCCGGTGGGCGGACTCGGTGTGTCCACCTTCGCGCTCGTGGTTTTCTTCCCCGTCGTCCAGCCTTGGTACATCCTGTGGGCGGTGCTGCCGCTCGCGGCGTGGGCAAACCGGCGCTTCTTCCGTATGGCGGTAATGATTTACTCCGGGTTGATGAGCTTCATCGTCCTACCGCGCGGGCTAGGCCTGCCCCCAGGCACGGTCTTCGTTATCTACTTGGCCGCTGTGGTGACGTTCGTAGCACTGATTGCTGCGGGGTGGGTTGCGTTGCGTCGAGCGGGCGTGCGTGTCTTAAACTAACTGCCTGTGACTAGATCGGCTCTCATCCTAGAAAACGTCATAAAGACCTATGGCGACGTCAACGCGGTAAATGGGCTGAGCTTCCGCGCTAATTACGGCGAGATTCTATGTCTGCTTGGCCCCAATGGTGCGGGCAAGACAACCACCATCGAGATGTGTGAGGGATTTAAGAAACCCACCTCCGGCCACATTGAGGTTCTGGGGCTTGACCCTGCGCGCACCCCTGACGCGGTGCGCGCCCGCATTGGCATCATGCTGCAGGGCGGAGGTTCTTATTCCGGAATCAAGGTTAAGGAGATGCTGCAACTTAGCGCCTCCTATAACGACAACCCCTTAGACCCGGAATGGCTACTGGATACCCTAGGGCTGCGGGCGGTGGAAAAGAATAGTTACCGCCGTTTGTCGGGCGGGCAGCAACAGCGGCTTTCTCTCGCCTTGGCCATCATTGGACGTCCAGAATTGGTCTTCCTCGATGAACCCACGGCAGGTATGGACGCGCAATCGCGCCTTGCCGTGTGGGATCTCATCCGTGCGTTGCGTGCAGATGGTGTGACAGTCATCCTCACCACGCACCTCATGGATGAAGCGGAAGCACTCAGCGACCGCGTGGTCATTATTGATCACGGCCAGCTCGTCGCCAGCGGCACCGCAGCGTCGTTGACGAGTTCCGCTGATATCCCACAGGTGAGTTTTGAGACCGCGACTCCAGTGGACCTTGAGGCGCTGCGTAAGGCAGGCATCTCCGCCGACGCTACCCGCCCCCTCCACTACCGACTCACCTCTTCGGTCAGCCCGGAGGTCATCGCAGAGCTCGCCACGTTCTTAGCCGCGCACGACGTTGTCCTCCGCAACCTGCAAACCTCGCACCGTAACCTCGAAGAGGCCTTCCTAGATCTCACCGGCCGCGAGATGCGCAGTTAGCCCGCATCTGACACCTACCACTTTGTTTGATCAAGGAGAAGCTCCATGAGCACCTTCGCACCCGGCACATTCAGCCCGAATCCGCAGCGCGTTGGCGTTGCCGCCATGGCCCGTGCCCAAGGGGCAATCGAGTCAAAGCTGATGCTGCGGCACGGCGAGCAACAGCTACTGAGCATCATCATTCCGCTCGCTATCCTGATCGGCGCCGCCAAGATGCAGGACAGTACGGGCCACGGCGTAGAGGAGATCTTCCCCATGGTCCTAGCCGTCGGCACTACATCCTCTGGGTTTACCGGCCAAGCTATTTCTCTGGCTTTCGACCGTCGCTATGGCGCGCTCAAACGAACGGGCGCATCAGGAGTTCCGGCTTGGGCCATCGTGGTGGGAAAGATCCTTGGCGTTCTTTCAATGGTGGTACTTCAGGTCCTTGTACTGGGCACAGCAGCTGCCATCCTCGGGCTGCGTATTACTGCCGGCGGTGCCGCCATCGGTGTGGTGGTGTTGGCGTTTGGTGTTGCCACATTTACAGCGCTCGGCTTGCTGCTCGGCGGGACCCTCAGCTCTGAGGCTGTCCTGGCGGTGTCCAACCTCATTTGGTTCATTCTGCTCGGCACCGTCGGCTGGGTGATGTATTCTCAGGGTCTGGGCGATAATGGGGTACTCACGCTCGTACCCACTGTGGCGATGGCCGGTGGGCTCGACATCGCTCTTAAAGGAGCGTTCCCTGTCTTTGAGATCCTCGTCCTCATCGGTTGGTCAGCGGTAGCGTCGTTTGCAGCGGTGCGTTGGTTCCGCTTCGAGGGCTAAAAGTGATTCTTCTCCCTTGCACGGCGTGACGCACATGCTGGTTTTGGTTCCGGAGCGGTGCCGAGCGGTAGGCTGAGTACCCGTGAGTACTGCCAACATTTCTTCTCAACGCACCCCTGTGCCTGCTACAAATCCTGCAGGACCCTCGCTGAAGACACAGCGCATTATCGCACTCGTCCTCTTAATCTGTCAGGCTGGCATTACAGTATCGGGTTCCATCGTCCGCGTGACCGGCTCCGGCCTTGGTTGCGTGACGTGGCCCAACTGCCACCCCGGCTCCCTCGTTCCTATCCAGGGCGCGGCCCCCATGCTGCACCAGGCCATTGAGTTTGGTAACCGCCTGCTGACCTTTGTTGTGGCGGCCGCGGCCATCGCCAGCATCGTGGCCGTTCACAAGGCGCAGCGCCGCAAGGAGCTCAAGGTCTATGCCTGGACGGGGCTCGCAGGTATCTTCGTGCAGGCACTCATTGGTGCCCTGTCGGTCGTGCTGAAGCTTTCTTGGTGGAGTGTGGCAATTCACTTCCTCCCCTCTATGGCCCTAGTGTGGATTGCGGCCATGCTGTTCTCCCGCATCAACGAACCCGATGACGGAACCCCTACTCGCCTCTTCCCCGCCGCCGTGCGCACGCTCGCGGTCGTTGCTGCGGTAGCGCTCTCCATCGTGCTTCTCACCGGTACCTTTGTCACCGGCTCTGGAACACACTCCGGCGACGCTGGCGTGGGCATGGAGGGGCGCCTCGGTGTCGATACCTATGGCATGGCCGTCATCCACGCTATCTGCATGTACGTCTACTTGGCGCTGACCCTCATCGTGGTCATCCTCCTTCACCGCACTGGTGCGCCCAAGGCAGCCAGGAAGGCCGGCTGGGTACTCATTGCCTGCATCGTCATCCAATGGGCTCTTGGCGTAACGCAGTTCTACCTGCACATTCCACGCTGGACGGTCCCCTTCCACGTTGGCATGTCCTCGGTGGTTACGGCCTTCACCGCCCTACTGTGGGCGCATGGACTGCGCCGCGTCCGCACCACTGAAATTGCTTCCTCCAGCGCTACTCAACCTGGTGTCGAAAGCAGCTCCGCAACCCAAAGCTAGGGCAACCCGGTAGGTGCTCACAGCGCCGTCTTCCCCACCACGCTAGGAGGAAGGCGGCGCTTTTGCTGCGCGGGGGCTGGGGTGTCGTTTAGCCTAGACACCATGCATGCTATTCAGGTGACCACGACCGGAGGGCCTGAGGTCCTCACCTACGCTGAGGTAGATTCCCCCACGCCATCGCAGGAGCAGTTGCTTGTCGACGTCTCCGTGGCCGGCGTCAACTACATCGACACCTACTACCGCGAAGGCATCTACAACGCCTCTGTGCCTTTCATTCTCGGCCTCGAAGGCACCGGCCGGGTTGTGCACGATCCCCAGGGGGAGATCGCCCCGGGCACGATGGTTGCCTGGGATCACGCATTCGGTTCCTATGCCGAGCAAGTCTGTGTGCCGCGCGACCGCGTGGTGGCCGTCCCGGATGAGATCCCGTCCGCCGTCGCAGGGTCCATGCTCCTCCAAGGCATGACGGCCCACTATCTCACCCACGGTGTATATCAGCTTGGGGAAGGCGCATCGTGCCTGATTACCGCCGGTGCGGGCGGCGTCGGCCTAGTCCTTACGCAGATGGCCAAGTCCCTCGGCGCCACCGTTTACTCAGTGGTCTCCACCGATGAGAAAGAAGAGCTGGCCTACGGTGCAGGTGCTGACTGTGTCTTCCGCTACAGCAGTGGCCTGGCCGAACAGGTACGCCGCCACAACGGTGGGCGTGGGGTTGACGTGGTTTACGACGGCGTCGGCAAGGCGACCTTCGGCGAGTCCCTCGAAGTCGTGCGCCCGCGCGGTACTGTGGCGCTCTTCGGCGCCGCATCGGGACCAGTCCCGCCCATGGATCCGCAGCTGCTGAATAAGCACGGCTCCATCTTCCTCACCCGCCCCTCACTCGGCGCCTGGACCTCCCAAGAAGGCGAGTTCCAGATGCGTGCTCAAGCCGTGGTGCAGGCTGTTATCGACGGCGAGCTTGACTTCCGCGTATCTGCAGAATATCCGCTTGCAGAAGCCGCTCAGGCCCACCGCGACCTCCAAGAGCGCAAGACCACCGGCTCAATTGTTTTGCGCGTGCGGGAGGAAGAATAGCTAGATAAACACTAGCTAATTAAAAGAGCGTGGCTGACCAACCCAGCATGCGCCCGATGGGCTCCCAACCCACGATGGCGTCGATGGACAGGCCGATGAAAAGAACTGACAGATAGTTGTTGGAGTAGATAAACAGGCGCATGGGCTTGACCTTTGCGCCCTTCTTTACTCCTTGGTGCAGGCGGATGGCCATCCACAGGAAGACCACACCGGAAGCCACCGCGGCCACCAGATAGATCCACGAAGCGGCCGGGATGATGAGGAAGGTTACGATGACCGTTCCGATTGTGTACCAAACGATTTGGCGAGTTACTTCCACTTCTCCGGCAACAACGGGCAACATCGGTACCCCAGCCTTGCGGTAGTCCTCTTTGTACTTCATTGCGAGTGCCCACGTGTGTGGTGGGGTCCAGAAGAAAATGATGAGGAACAACACCACGGCCTGCCACCACTTATCGGGCTCCCCCGCGGGCGCGTTATCCCGAATCACTGCCCAGCCCACCATGGCGGGCATACAGCCAGCGAGACCGCCCCACACGATGTTCTGGGAATTCCGCATCTTGAGGAACTTCGTGTAGACGATGACGTAGAAAAAGTTGGTCAACAGCACGAAGAACGCGGCCAGCCAAGAATGCGCCAGCACGCCCAGCCAAAAGACGGACAGCACCAGCATGACCCAGGCGAAGGCGGCGGCATTGCGGCGCGCAATGGTCTTGCGCACCAGCGGGCGAGCGCGCGTACGTTGCATCTTCTGGTCGATTTCATAGTCCACAACGTTGTTGAACGTGTGGGCTGCTGCGGCACCCATCCAGCCACCAAAGATGGTGGATAAGATGAGCCAGAAATTCGACGACACCGCCTCGAATCCACGCTGGGCCTGGAGCATAGCCGGGATTGCTGCCACGAGGAGGAGCTCAATGATCCTCGGTTTCGTTAGCGCAAAATAGGCCTTGATGGTCTCCAAGGAACAGTCCTCCGTAAATCCGGCACGTGGGTGAATGGCTTATTGGTCTGAAGTAGTGGTCGTCTGCTCGTGCTAGAAAGTTCCCAAGGACGTCTAGAACACATCCTGAAAACCTCGTGGCGAGAATCCAGATCATTCTCCGGAGAAAACTCGCCGGCCACTGGCCGATAGCAGGGAGCAACGGCGTCAACCATGCCAGATTACCGTCCGAAACCTGGTTTCTATAATCCCCCGCCGAGGATCGAAAAACCTTTACACTGATAAACGGTATATCTGTTTCCAGAAGCGAAGTGAGGTTTTCGCCGTGTCGCACGATAAGTTGTCCCCGGAACTGCAGGCTATGGTCCAGCGCCGCTACCCTTCGGACTGGAGTGACCTCGATACCCGCGCCGTGGATACTGTGCGCGTGCTAGCTGCCGACGCAGTCCAAAACTGCGGCTCCGGCCACCCGGGTACCGCTATGTCCCTGGCCCCGTTGGCCTACACGCTCTACCAACGCGTGCTAAACCACGATCCAGCAGACGTCCACTGGGCCGGACGCGACCGCTTCGTCCTTTCCGTCGGACACTCGTCCCTGACGCAATACATTCAGCTCTTCCTCGGTGGCTTCGGCCTCGAAATGGAGGACCTCAAGTCCTTGCGCACCTGGGGTTCCAAGACGCCCGGCCACCCGGAGGTGCACCACACCGACGGCGTAGAAATCACTACCGGCCCGCTGGGCCAGGGCCTAGCCTCCGCGGTTGGTATGGCAATGGCCGCGCGCAAGGAGCGCGGATTGTTCGACGCCTCCGCCCCAGCTGGCGAGTCTCCCTTCGATCACTTCATCTACGTCATCGCCTCGGACGGTGACCTGCAGGAGGGCGTGACTGCTGAGGCTTCGTCCCTGGCGGGTACGCAGAAGCTGGGGAACCTCATCGTCTTCTGGGACGACAACCGCATCTCCATTGAGGACGACACCAACATTGCCTTCAATGAGGATGTGGCCAAGCGCTACGAGGCCTACGGCTGGCATGTGCAGACCGTCGAATCCGGCGAGGACGTTGAAGCCATCGAGGCAGCCGCTGCTGCTGCCCGCGCCGAGACCTCCCGGCCTTCCTTCATCCGTGTGAAGACGGTCATCGGCTACCCGGCACCGAACAAGATGAACACCGGTGGCGTCCACGGCGCCGCCCTCGGTGAGGATGAGGTCGCCGCCACCAAGGAAGTCCTCGGCTTCGATCCCACACAGTCCTTCCACATCGACGAGGAAGTCCTCGCTCACACCCGCGAGCTGACTGCCCGCGGTGCACAAAAGCACGCCGAATGGCAGGAGAAGTTCGACGCATGGGCTGCGGCCCACCCGGAGGAAAAGAAGCTCTTCGACCGCCTCCAGGCCCGGGAACTTCCGGCTGACTTCGCCGCTGACCTTCCCACCTGGGAGGCAGGCGAATCTCTGGCCACGCGCAAGGCCTCTGAGGCCGCCATCCAAGCGCTCGCAGCCTCCCTGCCGGAGATGTGGGGCGGCTCCGCCGACCTGGCGGGTTCCAACAACACTGTCATCAAGGGCGCGGATTCCTTCGGCCCGGAGTCCATCACCACGGGTGCCTGGACGGCCACGCCTTACGGCCGCAACCTGCACTTCGGTATTCGTGAGCACGCCATGTCCGCAATCATGAACGGCATCGCGCTGCACGGTAATACCCGCGTTTACGGCGGTACCTTCCTCATCTTCTCCGAGTACCAGTACCCGGCTGTGCGCCTCGGTGCGCTCATGTCTACTGATACCTACTACGTGTGGACCCACGACTCGATTGGTCTGGGTGAGGACGGCCCGACCCACCAGCCGGTAGAAACCCTCGCAGCACTGCGTGCCATCCCGAATCTCTCCGTCATCCGTCCGGCAGATGCCAACGAAACTGCCCAGGCATGGGCCGCGGCGATGGAATACAAGGCTGCACCGAAGGGCCTAGCACTCTCTCGTCAGAATCTTCCGGTTCTCGAGGGCACCAAGGAGAAGGCCGCCGAAGGCGTTCGCCGCGGCGCCTACGTCCTCGTTGAAGCGTCGAAGGAAACCCCGGACGTCATTCTCCTCGCCACCGGTTCCGAGGTTCAGCTCGCGGTAGAAGCCGCCAAGCAGCTCGAGACTGAAGGCACGGCAACGCGCGTTGTCTCCGCTCCGTGCCTGGAGTGGTTCGACGAGCAGGACGCCTCCTACCGCGAATCGGTCCTTCCCTCCTCAGTCCGCGCTCGCGTCTCCGTGGAGGCTGGCATCTCGATGCCGTGGCACAAGTACACCGGTACTTTCGGCCGCACTGTATCCCTGGAACACTTCGGTGCCTCCGCACCGGCGGCGGAGCTCTTTGAGAAGTTCGGCTTCACCGCCGACGCTGTTGCCGACGCCGCCCGGGAATCACTGAACGCTGCCAAGGAAAGCTAGTTTCCCGTTCCGAGTTCTCACCACGAAAGGATCTGCACAACACCATGACGCATATTGATGAATTGGCTCGCCTCGGGACGTCGACCTGGCTCGACGATCTTTCCCGCGAGCGCCTAGACTCCGGCAATCTTCGTGAGCTCTTGGACACCAAGTCCATCGTGGGCGTCACCACGAACCCAGCCATCTTTGCCGCGGCAATGTCCTCCGGCACCTCCTATGACGCCGACATCGCAGCGCTGAAGGAAAAGTCCGCTGCCGCAGATGAGGCGGTGTACTCGCTGGCAATCGACGATGTCCGCAACGCATGCGATATCTTCACTGAGATTTACGAGAAGTCGGGCGGGCGCGACGGCCGCGTCTCCATCGAGGTTGACCCACGCATCTCCGCCGATGCAGACGCAACCTTGAAGCAGGCGCGCGAATTGTGGGCCAAGGTTGACCGCCCCAACCTCATGATCAAGATTCCGGCTACGGAAGGCTCCCTACCAGCCATCACCGAGGCGCTTGCGGAAGGTATCTCCGTCAACGTCACCCTAATCTTCTCCGTAGAGCGTTATGCCCACGTCATCGCTGCGTACAAGGAGGGAATCAAGCGCGCTGCCGAGGCTGGCAAGGACGTCTCCACGATTCATTCCGTGGCATCCTTCTTCGTCTCCCGCCTGGATACCGAAGTGGACAAGCGCCTCGAGCTGATCGGCACTGAGGAGGCCCTCGCACTGCGTGGAAAGGCCGGGGTTGCCAACGCCCAGCGTGCCTATGCCCTGTTCCTCAAGGAATTCAAGGAGCCAGGCGCACACCTGCCGTCTGGTGCACACCCGCAGCGCCCCCTGTGGGCGTCGACGGGCGTCAAGAACCCCGACTACCCCGCCACGCTGTACGTCTCCGAGCTAGCTGGCCCAGATACCGTCAACACAATGCCGGAGAAAACCATCGATGCCGTTCTCGAACAGGGCAACCTGCACGGCGACGCTCTCAGTGACTCTGCTGAGCAGGCAGAGAACGTGTGGTCACAACTGAAGGCAGTCGGCATCGACTTCGACGATGTTTTTGCTGTGCTGGAGAAGGAGGGCGTCGACAAGTTCGTCAACGCCTGGGAGGAATTGCTTGCCTCCATGACTGATCGCCTCTCCTAATCGAACGTGAATTCTTGACCGCCTACAATCGCCGCGCGCACCGCAAATGGCCATGCAACTATGGTCGGCGGGGCGCGTGTCGCTATGCTGGGCTGTTGGACTTACCTCACACAGACCGAAAGGACACTTAGTGAGCACTAGCAGCGCGTGGGTCAACCCGTTGCGCAACTCGAAGGATAAGCGCCTGCCACGCATCGCCGGCCCCTCTGGCATGGTGATTTTCGGCGTCACGGGTGACTTGGCGCGCAAGAAGCTCCTCCCCGCCATCTACGACTTGGCCAACCGCGGATTGCTTCCGGCAGGCTTCACTTTGGTCGGCTACGGCCGTCGCGACTGGGACAAGCAGGCATTCTGTGACTATGTCCGCGAGGCCGCCGAAGCAGGTGCGCGAACCACCTTCAACCAGCATGTGTGGGAGCACCTTGCCAAGGGAATCGAGTTTGTGCAGGGCAACTTCGATGACGCCGGCTTTGACAAGCTTTCTGCGCGGCTGGCGGAGCTCAATGACTCCCGCGGCACGGGTGGAAACTGGGCCTACTATCTTTCGGTACCGCCGGAGTTTTTCTCCGATATTTGCCACCAGCTTGAGCGCGTCGGTATGGCCGATAGCACGGATAATTCCTGGCGCCGCGTCATCATTGAAAAGCCATTCGGACACGATCAGGCTTCCGCGCGCGAGCTCAACGAGATTGTCAACGCCGTCTTCCCTGAGTCCTCGGTTTTCCGCATCGACCATTACCTGGGCAAGGAAACGGTCCAAAACATCATGGCCCTGCGCTTTGCCAACCAGATTTTCGAGCCAATGTGGAATGCGCATTACATCGATCACGTGCAGATCACGATGGCTGAGGACATCGGGCTGGGCGGGCGTGCCGGCTATTATGACGGCATCGGCGCCGCGCGCGACGTCATCCAAAACCACCTCCTCCAATTGCTTGCTCTCGTAGCAATGGAGGAGCCCTCCTCCTTCGACCCCGAGGCTCTTCAGGCGGAAAAGATTAAGGTGCTGCGAGCCACCAACGCCGTGCATCCGCTGAACAAGACCACTGCGCGTGGCCAATACTCCGCCGGCTGGCAGGGATCGCAATATGTCAAAGGCCTCCGGGAGGAAGAGGGTTTTGATCCGGAATCCACGACGGAAACCTATGCAGCCTGCACTCTTGAGGTCAATTCCCGCCGCTGGGCGGGCGTTCCTTTCTACCTGCGCACTGGCAAACGCCTAGGCCGCCGTGTGACTGAAATTGCGCTCGTGTTTAAGACAGCACCCCACCAGCCTTTTGATCAAGGCCAAGCTGAGGCTCTAGGCCAGAATGCCGTGGTGATCCGCGTTCAGCCAGATGAGGGCGTCACCATGCGCTTTGGTTCCAAAGTCCCCGGATCCACGATGGAGGTCCGTGATGTCAACATGGACTTCGCGTATGCCGAGGCCTTTACGGAGGAATCTCCCGAGGCCTATGAGCGCCTGATTCTCGACGCCCTCCTTGACGAGTCTTCCCTCTTCCCCACCAATGAAGAGGTTGAGTTGTCTTGGTCCATCCTCGATCCCATCATTGAATACTGGTCCAACATTGGTCAGCCGGAGCAATACCGCGCCGGCACGTGGGGACCGGAGTCTGCCGATAAAATGCTGCGCCGCCGGGGACATTCCTGGCGTCGTCCGTAGGTCCCTAGGAGGAATGGCTTAATGATTATCCCCTTGCCCGATACGACTACGCGCAAGATCTCCAAGAAGCTCGTGGAAATGCAGGAGCATTACACGCTCACGACAGGCCGCGTCCTCACCCTCATCGTCATGACTGAGGAGGGCGATGACCTAGACAACCTTCTCGCCTCGGTTCGTGATGCCTCCCACGAGCACCCTTCTCGCGTCATCGTGATTGCCACAGGTTCCTTGGAGGAAGAGACGCGGCTCGACGCCGAGCTGCGCGTGGGCGGCGAAGCGGGCGCTTCCGAAATCGTCGTGATGCACCTGCACGGCGCGCTAGCGGACCAAGCGGAGTCCGTGGTTACTCCCCTTCTTCTTCCCGATACCCCAATCGTGGCATGGTGGCCCACCGCGTGCCCGCCGTCACCAGCCGCGGTGCCCATCGGCGCACTCGCCCAACGCCGCATTACGAACGTGGCTTTCGGCAGCGGCGTTGACCAGTATGACCTGCACGTGTTGTCTTCGGGCTACACGCCTGGTGATTCCGACATGTCGTGGGGCGCTATTACCCTGTGGCGAGGCATCGTAGCCTCGGCGCTTGACCGTCACCCCCATGAGCCGGTCACTTCCGTCGAAATTTCTGGTGCTGAGCACCACGCTGCAGTCGACTTTGCAGCTGGCTGGCTTCTCGACGCCCTCTCCGTCCCCGTCACCCGCACCGTCTCGGACTGCGCCGCGGGTCCTTTCCCGATCTCCTCGGTAGTCTTCCGCCGCCCCACTGCAGATGTCAGCGTGACCGTTGTCGATTCCGAGACGGTCAGGGTCAGCGTTCCCGGCTCCCCAGAGTCCCTCGTAAGCCTCACCGTACGTTCCGAAGCGGAAGTACTCTCAGAGGAACTCCGCCACCTCGACGCAGATAAGACATACGCCCATTCTCTCCGCGCTTTAGCTCGAGTGGACTACAGTGTGTAGTCGTAAACTTTTCTTTTTCACCTAGACCCCTAGACCCCTAGACACAGCATTCACAAGGATCTTTCTGCACTATGGTCACGCTTCGCCGCGTTAGCGACATCGATGAGCTCATATCCTCCGCCGCACTCGCCTTTATTGAGACGGTTGCGGCGGTTCAAGCCCCGGGCGGAGGCCTTCACAAAGACGGAGTAGCCCGCGTAGTCCTCACCGGTGGCGGTGCAGGCATTGGTGTCTTGCGCGAATTGGCTCGCCTTGCTCACGCCGCCCAGCAGCAAGGAACCGACTTCCCTGCCCTCTCGGTGGACTGGACGCGAGTCTATGTCTTCTTCGGCGACGAGCGCAACGTGCCGGTCAGTGATCCTGATTCCAACGAGGGCCAAGCCCGCGAAGCTCTCCTGAGCCAGGTCGGCGTTCCCGAGCGCCATATCCACGGCTATGACTTGGGCGCCGTGTCCATGGAACACGCCGCCCAGGCTTATGAAGGCGAGATTCGTGAATTCGCACCTGAGGGTTTTGATCTGCATCTCCTCGGCATGGGACACGAAGGCCATATCAATTCCCTCTTCCCGCATTCGGTGGCAGTCTACGAGGACTCGGACTATGCATTCGCAGTCCACGATTCCCCGAAGCCACCTTCGGAGCGTGTCACGCTAACCTATCCCGCGATCAACCGCTCTCAGCGCATTTGGTTCCTTGTCTCCGGCGAGGAAAAAGCCGAGGCGGTATCACACCTCGTTGCTGGCGCTACCGCAGAAGACTGGCCGGCCGCTGGCGCCCAGGGAACAGAAGAGACCCTGCTTTTCGTGAGCGAAGACGCCGCGCAGAAGCTCTAACAACGCGTGCGCGCAACCCGAGAAAACCTATAACGCCGCGTGTCCCCTCGACGTGAGGAGGCACGCGGCGTTAATCGTGTCCGGAGCCGGAGGCTCGTCAGCGGCCTTTAGCTATAAGCCTGCAGCAGGTTCAGGGCTACGATGCAGGCGAGCCAGATGACCACCATGACCACGGTATAGCGGTCGAGGTTCTTTTCCACCACGGTGGAACCAGACAGGTTGGACTGTACGCCGCCGCCAAAGAGGCTGGACAGGCCGCCGCCCTTACCTTTGTGCAGCAGCACGAAGATAGACATCAAGATTGCGGCAATCACGAGGATGATTTCCAGTGCCAAGATCATGAAATAGTTCCTTGTTGTACGCGTTCAAACGGTTAGTGTGGCGCGTGAAGGTGTGCATCACTTTCACGCTGGAAAAGGGGCGCCAGCGAACGGGCGCAATAAACCTTGATGATACACCACGTGACGGGCCAGAAACCATTCCGACCCGCCACGACAGAGTGGTGCAGATGCGATCAGCTGGGAGGACTAAGCGCCCTGTGCAGCGTTAGCCGCCAACTTGGCAAACTCCTCGCCCTTCAGGGATGCACCGCCGACGAGGCCGCCGTCTACATCAGGCTTGCCCACGATTTCTGCGATGGAGTCGACCTTGACGGAACCACCGTAGAGAATGCGGATGCCTTCGGCCACTTCATCGCCACCCAGCTCGCGAACGAGCTCACGGATAGCGGCGCACACTTCCTGTGCGTCATCAGCGGAGGCAACCTTACCGGTGCCGATTGCCCACACGGGCTCGTATGCGATGACGGTTTTGGCAAGATCCTCTGCGGAAAGCCCCTGCAGGGAGTTGCGCGTCTGGGTGACCACGTAGTCGACGTGGGTGCCAGCCTCGCGCACGTTGAGGGGTTCGCCGACGCACACAATCGGGCTGATTCCGTTGGCCAGCGCCGCTGCAGCCTTTTCCGCAACGAGCTGGTCGGTCTCGCCATGGTACTGACGGCGCTCGGAGTGGCCTACGACTGCCCACGAGCAGCCCAAGGCGGACAGCATCTTGCCGGATACTTCACCGGTGTAGGCGCCAGACTCGTGCTTGGAAATATCCTGTGCGCCATAGGTGAACTGGAGGTCGTCGCCGTCGACAAGCGTTTGCACAGTGCGGATATCAGTGAACGGGACCATGAAGGCCACGTCGACCTTTTCGTAGTAGTCCTTCGGCAGAGAGAAGGCGAACTTCTGCAGGGAGCTGATGGCTTCCTTGTGGTCGAGGTTCATCTTCCAGTTACCAGCAATAAGCGGGGTACGTGCCATGATTAGCCTTTCTAGATCAGACTGTGTTGACGGTGTATATGACTAGGATTCCAGGACCTTAACGCCCGGCAGCTCCTTGCCCTCCAGGAACTCCAAGGAAGCGCCGCCGCCCGTGGAAATGTGGGAGAAGCCTTCTTCGTCGAGGCCGAGCAGGCGGACGGAGGCTGCGGAGTCGCCACCGCCAACGACGGTGAAGGAGCCGTTCTTCGCGGTGGCGTCGATGATGGACTGAGCGACACCTGCGGTGCCCTTGGAGAAGGCCTCCATCTCGAACACGCCCATCGGGCCGTTCCAGAAGACGGTCTTGGAGGAAGCGATGACCTCGTCGAACTTCTTTACAGACTCCGGTCCAATATCGAGGGACATCCAGCCCTCCGGAATTCCGTCGAGTGCAACGACCTTGTTCTCTGCGTCAGCGTTGAACTCGGTTGCAGCAACGAGGTCGACCGGCAGGACGATCTTGTCGCCAAAGCGCTCGAGCAGCTCCTTGCAGTTGTCAATCTGGTCTTCCTGCAGCAGGGAATTCTGAACGTTGTAGCCCTTAGCAGCCAGGAGCGTGTAGCACATGCCGCCGCCGATGATGACCTTGTCGGCCTTGCCAGCAAGGGCTTCGATCACACCGAGCTTGTCGGAAACCTTAGCGCCGCCGAGTACGACAACGTACGGGTGCTCAGGATTCTCAGCCACTGCTGCGAGGGTCTCCACTTCCTTCTGAACCAGCTTGCCGGCGTAGGCAGGCAGGCGCTTGGCGACGTCATACACCGAAGCCTGTGCGCGGTGGACGACGCCAAAGCCATCAGAAACGAAGGCGCCATTATCCGCAGCGAGTGCAACGAGCTCATCGGCAAAGGCCCCACGCTCGGCCTCGTCCTTGGAGGTTTCGCGAGGATCGAAGCGAACATTCTCGAGCAGCAGGACATCGCCATCATTGAGGCCGTTGGCGCGCTCATGGGCATCCTCGCCGCTGACGTCGCCGGCCAGGGCAACGTACTGGCCCAGGGCCTCAGACAGTGCCTCAGCAACCGGTGCCAGGGAGTACTTCGGGTTGACCTCGCCCTTCGGGCGGCCCAAATGCGCGGACAGGATGACCTTGGCTCCGCCTTCGATCAGTGCCTTGATGGTCGGCAACGAGGCGGTGATACGGCCAGAGTCGGTGATGTTTCCCTCGTCATCGAGCGGAACGTTGAAGTCCGAACGAACAAGGATGTGACGGCCGGAAACGCCTTCTGCGAGCAAGTCGTCCACAGTCTTGAAAGCCATAGTGTTCTCCTTAAAGGTAGGTATTCAAGCTAAAGGTTAATGCTATTCAATTAGAAAGTGTGGTGAACGCCTAGCACGGCGGGATCGGGGCGCCGTGTGCGTTCTAGATAGACGAATAACGGCCCAGCGCACGCCACGTAATCATGAGGCGTGGCGCATGGGCCGGTTTTCTAACCTGTGGTGCTACCGCAGGCAATCACAGCTTGGTTCACTGTGCTCATTCTAAGAATTTAATCCTTAGAGCTTGGAGGCAACCAAGGAGGTGGTGCGGACGAGCTGGTTGGTGTAGCCCCACTCATTGTCGTACCAGCCGAGTACCTTGACCAGGTTACCGTTGGAGACCTTGGTCATGCCGGCATCGAAGATGCAGCCGTGCGGGTCGGTGATGATGTCAGTGGAGACAATCGGGTCCTCGGTGTAGCCCAGGGTCTCACCGAATTCGCCGGTAGCAGCTTCCTTGATGGCAGCGTTGATCTCCTCGGCGGTAACCTCGCGGGAAGCCTCGAAGGTCAGGTCGGTGGCGGAACCGGTGATGGTCGGAACGCGCATTGCGTAGCCGTCCAGCTTGCCCTCGAGCTCCGGCAGAACCAGAGCGACAGCCTTAGCAGCGCCGGTGGAGGTCGGAACCATGTTCACGGCGGCGGCGCGGGCGCGGCGCAGGTCGCGGTGCGGAGCATCCTGCAGGCGCTGGTCACCGGTGTAGGAGTGAACGGTGGTCATGAGGCCCTTCTCAATGCCGAACTTGTCGTTGAGGACCTTTGCCATCGGAGCCAGGCAGTTGGTGGTGCAGGAAGCAGCGGAGATGACATTGTGCTTCTCAGCATCGTACTTGTCGGAGTTGACGCCGTAGACGAAGGTGCCGTCGACGTTCTTGCCCGGTGCGGAGATGATGACCTTCTTGGCACCGGCCTCGATGTGAGCCTTGGCAGCCTCACCGTCGGTGAAGAAGCCGGTGGACTCGATGACGATGTCAACGTTGTGCTCAGACCACTGCAGGTTCTTCGGGTCACGCTCTGCGGAGACAGCGATGCGGTGACCGTTGACGGTGATGGACTCCTCGTCGTGCTCGATGGTGCCGTCGAAGCGGCCCAGCACGGAGTCGTACTTAAGCAGGTTGGCAAGGGTGCCGTTGTCAGTCAGGTCATTGACGGCTACGACCTCGAGGTCGGTGTTGCCCTGTGCAACTGCACGGAAGAAGTTACGGCCGATACGGCCAAATCCGTTGATACCTACGCGAATGGTCACTGTAATGTCTCCTCAAATAATCGAGTGAAGTTCTGTTGTGGGGCTTCCGAGACTCTGTCTTTAACGGCAGTGCGGTAAACCGCTTCCGCGGAACCGTTGCTCTGCCACTTCCGTGACGTGCTCGGTGGTTTTCCCAACACGGCCGATAGTACCGACCCATTGTGCTTCCCGCAGTGAGCATGTGAGCTCCTGTTGCAAGCTCTCACATGACGGCACAAAGAGGCGTACACTGTTAAGGCTTCTATCGGGGATGGTGGGGGACCAAAGTTCAGACACCTGCGGTAATGCCCGATTATGTGGGATTGTGTTGGGTGCCGGAATTGTAGGGTGGGATATCTCACTTAACCGGAAAAGAGCGGGTTAACCCAAAACAGTACGGGCACCCAAACCGTGAAAAATGCCCCAGACGAGCCTTTCAGTGCCCGAACGGGCACCCACGACTCTGTCTGGGGCAAGGATTGGAAACTACGACGTTTGGATTCTAGGACTCCTCAAAGAGATCCTCAGTCACCGCTTTCGTCGTATCCGGTACACCAAGTTCCTTGGCGCGTTTATCCGCCATGGACAATAGGCGGCGAATACGCCCAGCCACCGCGTCCTTGGTCATCGGCGGATCTGCCAATCGCCCGAGTTCTTCCAAGGAGGCTTCGCGGTGCTGCACACGTAGACGGCCAGCATCAGCCAAGTGCTCCGGCACGTCATCACCCAAGATCACCATGGCACGCTCGACGCGGGCCGCAGCGGTTACTGCCGCTCGAGCGGAACGGCGCAAGTTGGCATCGTCAAAGTTGTCGAGGCGGCGGGAGGTGTCGTGAGCCTCCCGCTGGATGCGCTTCTTTTCCCACGTCAGGCGAGTCTCCTGAGCGCCCATACGGGTCAGCAACGCGCCAATGGCGTCGCCATCGCGCACCACGACGCGGTCGGCGCCGCGTGTTTCCTTGGTCTTCGCCACCACGCCCAAACGGCGCGCGCAGCCCACGAGGGCGAGAGCCGCCTCCTGGCACGGACACGTCACCTCGAGCGCTGAAGAGCGGCCCGGCTCTGTCAATGATCCTTGAGCCAAGAAGGCTCCACGCCACGCCGCTTCATTATCAGCAACAGAACCTGAAATGACCTGCGGTGGCAGGCCCACCACGGGGTGTCCGGAGCGAGTTACCAATCCCAGCCGCCTCGTAAGCTCCTTGGCCCCAGAGGTGATTCGCACTTGCACCCTGCTCTTCTTAGAGGATGCAGCGGGACCCGCCACATGGGTGCTCGCCGCGATTGAGTACAGCTCATCGAGCGCGGTGACTAAACGATTGGCCACGCTCTGGGATTCCAATTCGACCTCGTACATCACTCGATCCCCGGTGATGTGGAGGTCACCGGCAAACCTGAGAATTGCGGCAACCTCCGCCGCACGAGCGGAATGGCGCGGTACGGACACCGCCGTAAGCTCTTCCTTGACCTGATCGGTCAACGACGCAGACACCTCGTGCCTCCCCTTTCAACTCTTGACACAGTGCACCGCGAACGTCGGCAGTAGCGCAGTACGACGCAACCTGACCTCACTCTGGAAGGCACGCAACGCGTCGCGCCGCACTTGTGCGCTATGACGTAGCAGTGAACAATGAATGCCCCATAGTCTATCGTGCGCCTAGCCCCGATGAGTGCCCGGGGCACCCGCCGTCGCCCCACGTTCGGCAGCGTACTCGGAATACAGTTCGGTGAGCACTTGCGCTAGCTTGTCTGGACAGTGTTTGTTCAGCGAGTTCCCATCAGCGTCCGTCTGACAGACATCCCGAAATACTGCGCTGGCGCCGAGCACACTAGCAGCGCGCTGCACAAAGACTCGCTCCGATTCATTGGGGAGACCGGTGCCGTCGACGATGACTTTGTCGACCCGCAGGTTTGGCGCATGCTGCGCTAGCACGTGCAGGTGGCGCTCCGCAGAAAACCCCTGGGTCTCCCCTGGTTCGGCGGAAAGATTGAGCACCACCACGCGAAGGGCATCCGACGACGTTATAGCGTTGACGATGTCCGGAACGAGAACGTGCGGGAGCACGGAGCTAAACCACGAGCCGGGGCCCAAGGTGATCAGATCCGCGTCGTGCAGCGCAGCGATCGTTTCCGGGTTAGCTTCCGGCTTCTCCGGGATGATGCGCACGCGGCGCACCTGCCCCACAGTTGAGGCAACGGCCACCTGGCCGCGCACGGAGCGCATGATACGGGGGTCGTCGTCAAGCCCGGAAACATCCGCCTCAATCTCGAGCGGTAGATTGACGGCCGGCAGCACCCGTCCGGCCGACTCCGTCAAACGCGCAACGGCATCGAGCGCCGCCTGGAAGTCCCCCAACACCTCGTTGAGACCGGCGATAAGGAGATTGCCCACAGCGTGCCCGGCCATGGCACCAGTGCTCTGGAATCGATGCTGCAAAGTAGAAGCCCACAGCTGTCCTTCTTCCGAATCGCTCGACAGAGCGGCAAGGGCCATGCGCAAATCACCAGGCGGGATTATATCCATCTCACGGCGTAAGCGGCCGGAGGAACCGCCATCATCGGCCACGGTGACGATGGCGGAGATTGTCTCCGCGCCCGTACGGCGTGCGGCCAGCAGAGTTTGATACAGCCCATGGCCGCCGCCCAGGCTAGCCATGTGGATAGGGAGAGTCGTCACGGGAACACTAGCTTTCAACTACTCAGGTAGGGAATGAATACGTATCTTATCGCACCTAATCGCGAGAAATATCTCGGTGCAACGTGCTCACATCGAGGTCACCGCGGTCCCTGAGGCGGCGGGCAATCTCTTCCGTAACGGCCACGGAGCGATGGTGTCCACCGGTACAACCGATACCCACGGTGATGAAGTTCTTCCCCTCATGGCGGTAGCCGGTGAGCATCGAGTCAAACATGGTGATGAACCGCTCGATAAAGGGCTCAGCCGCCTCTTGAGACAAGACATAATCCGCAACCGGCTCGTCGGTGCCACGGTACCCCCGCAGCTCAGGTACCCAATAGGGATTGGGAAGAAAGCGAACATCAACGACAAGGTCCGCATCACGCGGGGAACCATGCTTGAAGCCAAAGGACTCAAGCGTGACGTGTTGCTTCTCATGACCCATTTCGCCGAAGGATGCTTCTATCGCGCGACGCAGATCATGGACGGACAGGTTGGTCGTATCGATGATGATATCCGCGCGCTCGCGAATTGATTGCACCGCTGCGCGCTCACGTTGGATGCCTGCTTTGAGGGTTTCACCCTCCTGCATCGGGTGGGTACGCCGCACCGAATCGAAGCGACGGATGAGCACATCATCGCGCGCATCGAGGAAAAGCAGGGTGGGCTTCATATCCAGCTTTTCGAGTTCCTCCAAGGTTTCCGCTAAAGAACCCGGAAACATTCGGGAACGCACATCGGTCACCGCGGCAATCTTTGTCACCGGGGAATCGGGCCGAGCGCACAGCCTCAGTAGGTCGACGATAGACTTCGGCGGAATGTTGTGGGCTACGTAATAGCCCTTATCCTCCAGCACTTTAGCCGCCGACGTCAGGCCACCGCCTGACATGCCCGTGATCAAAATGGGTGGGGAGTCTAACAGCGTCATGACTTCCATTCTTACCATCTGATCACGAGGCAAGGAGGGAAACCTGCTTAGGAATCCTGGAGATGATCAAATACCGTCTGCGCCAGCTTCGGGCCAAACCCCTTCACCGCAGCAATCTCCTCCACGCTGGCCTCTTTGAGCTTCTTCACTGACCCGAAGTGCTTCACCAGATCGGTGCGCCGCTGCGGCCCCAATCCCGGTACCGCATCGAGTACGGACGAGCGCATCCGCTTCGACCGCTGCTGTCGGTGGTACGTAATAGCTACGCGGTGCGCCTCATCGCGGAGGTGCTGAAGAAGAAATAGCGCCTGCGAATTACGCGGCAGAATCACCGGCTCATCATCGCCCGGGACCCACACTTCTTCCAGGCGCTTGGCCAGGCCGATGAGTGTCACATCGACGATGCCGAGCTCGTCGAACACCGCCTGCGCCGCCGCCACCTGCGGTGCGCCACCGTCGACGATGAACAGTTGCGGCGGGTAGGAGCTGCGTTTGGTCTGGCTCGCGGCCTCCTCGCGGACCATTTCTTCAGCGAAGGTGGTGTTTTCCAGCTCCTCGTCCGGAACCGCTCGTTTGTCCTCGTGGTGGTGCTTGAAGCGGCGCCGGGTCACCTCAGCGATGGATCCCACGTCGTTGGAGCGGCCATCGCCCGCCGCCTCCTTGATGCGGTAGCGGCGGTAATCGGACTTGCGCGGTAGCCCATCTTCGAAAACCACCAGGGAGGCCACGACATCGGTGCCCTGAATGTGCGAGATATCCGTGCACTCGATGCGCAGCGGCGCGGAATCCATGTCCAACGCTTCCTGCAGCTCCTGCAGGGCTGCGGATCGAGCAGTAAGGTCTCCGACTCGCTTGAGTTTGTGCTGCCGCAGCTGCTCCTTCGCATTGCGCTCGACGGTCTCCATCAAGGCGCGCTTGTCACCGCGTTGCGGAACCCGCAAGTCAATCTGCGCGCCCCGCAGGTCCTCCAGAACTATCTTCACTTCACCGGCTTCGTCCGGCAGCGTTTGGACCAAGATCTCACGGGGGATGGCGTTTCCCCGATGAACCGCGGTATGGGATTCCTGGTCTACTCCCCTGCGCTCCAGCTTGGCGTCTTCCGCGGCCTCCTGGCGCTGACGCTCCACGGCATCCGAATAGAACTGGATTAAGAAATTCTGGATGAGCGCCGGAAGCCCCGGATCAGGCTGTCCTTCCTCGATTGGCTCCGTGATGGCTTGGTCACCGGAGCGTTCCACCACCCAGCCTCGCTGGCCGCGGATGCGCCCCGCGCGCACGTGAAAGATCTGAACTGCCGCCTCCAACTCGTCGGAGCTAAACGCGATGAGGTCGGCGTCGGTGCCGTCGGAAAGCACCACAGCCTGTTGCTCCATGAGCTTGTCAATCGCGCCGAGATCGTCGCGCAGGCGGGCAGCCAACTCGAACTCGAGGTTCTCTGAGGCCTCCTCCATTCGCTGCGTTAGTCGCTTGCGCACAGGACCGGTATTGCCGTTCATGAAGCTCAGCAGCTGGTTCACCGTCTCACGGTGTTCCTCGGCGCTCACCCTGCCAATGCAAGGGGCATCGCATTTTCCGATATAACCCAACAAACAAGGCCGCCCCAAGCGCTCATGGCGGTTGAATACCCCTTTGGCGCACGTGCGCATGGGGAAAATTCGCGTCAGCAGGTCAAGCGATTCACGCACTGCCCAGGCGTGGGAATAGGGGCCAAAGTAGCGCACACCTTTACGGCGTGGGCCGCGGTAGAAAAACGCTCGCGGGATGGTTTCCCCCACAGATACCGCGAGCATCGGATACGTTTTGTCATCGCGGTACATGACGTTGAAGCGTGGATCGAAGCGCTTAATCCACGTGTACTCCAACTGCAGCGCTTCCACTTCGCTGGCCACCACGGTCCATTCCACCGAAGCCGCAGTGAGGACCATTTGGCGGGTCCGCGGGTGCAGTTGCGTGATGTCTTGAAAGTAGTTCGATAGCCGCGCCCGCAAATTCTTTGCCTTGCCCACATAGATGACGCGGCGATTGTCATCGCGGAACTTATAAACGCCCGGATCCGTGGGGATGCTTCCGGGCGCAGGGCGGTACTCAGAGGGATCGGCCACTAGTCATCCTGCGGCATGTAGCGGGCTTCCAAGTCACGGAAAGAGCGGACCTTGGTGATAATGTCCTGCTTATCGCCCGATTGCAGGGCCCACACCGGAACATATTCAAAGTCAGGAAGTTCGATGCGTGCCATGCGCGAGCCTTCGGGAAAGGACAGGCCATAGATGACCTGCCACGGGTAGAAGCGGGTTCCCACAATGTTGCGGATCTCTACGCCATCGGAGTTCGCGCGCAGCCGCGGACGCGTCAGTGCCAACCAAGACAGGATGGAGATAATCACGCCGACGCCGGGGAAGGCAAACTTATCAATCGTCGTCACAGTCGCGCCGGTAAAGGACAAGCCAACCGTGAAGCCCATAAACAGGTGCGCTGCCATCACAAGGATGATCCAGATGATTGCCACCTTGCGCAGATAGGGCGAGGTGGCCTCATACTCCCAGGGCTTGGATGAAGTCTGGGCGAAGGGATCGGCGCTGGTATAAGCCCGCACCTGCTCATCGCTCACGCTCGAGGAACCCCCAGACGCAGCGGCCGCCACCGGCTGCGAGGATTGGGAGGCCTTGCCAGCGCGGGCTGATCGCGCGCGCTCTTCGTGCGCCGAAGGCACCTGTGGATCCGTCATCGAGTTTCCATCTCCTCATCACTCCGCTAAGAAAGGCCACGGACCTGCGCGGTATGCAGATCGCCGTGGTTGCGCTTGGCAGCCTACTTTAGGGTCGACTCGTTCAGTGTACGCAACGTATGCACGGTTTCTAAAGCTGCATGCATAGCCTCCGCGCCTTTATCTTCTGAAGAGTTCTCAAATCCGGCGCGATCGACGGCTTGCTCATAGTCGTTCACCGTCAGGACACCATTTCCCACAGGCGTCGACTCGTCGAGAGCAATGCGCGTCAGTCCCTGCGTGACCGAATCACACACGTAGTCAAAGTGCGGAGTGCCGCCGCGGACGACACAGCCCAGCGCCACGACAGCATCGTGGGTGCGCGCCGCAGCTTGGACCACGACGGGCAGCTCAAGGGCGCCGACGACGCGCAACGGAGTGACCTCAGCGCCAGCGGCTTCGGCGGTCTCAAGCGCGCGGCGGTGCAGCTGATCGCAGATCTCGGCGTTCCACGTGGCGGTGACTACGGCGACGCGCAGTCCCTCTCCCGAAACATTGTTCGGGGTTGGCAGGCCTTCCTTGCTCACGGTGTGCTCCTTTGTTTTGTTCTAGTGTTCGGTCTTAATGCTCTAAGAGTGTTTGAGATCCCATTCGGCCACCTGTGGCAGGTCGTGGCCCATCCTGTCGCGCTTCGTGCGCAGATAGCTAATGTTTTCGGCCGTGGCGGGTGTAGCCAGCCCGGTGCGGGCGGTGGCGTCAATGCCGAAGCCCTGTAGCCCTTCACCCTTGTGTGGGTTGTTGGTCAAGAGGTTGACGGATTTCACGCCCACATCGCGCAGGATTTGTCCGGCAACGGAGTACTCGCGGGCGTCTTCAGGCAGCCCCTGTTCCACGTTGGCGTCGACGGTGTCCATCCCGTCATCTTGCAAGCGATAGGCCTTGAGCTTGTTCACCAAGCCAATGCCACGCCCTTCCTGTCCGCGAAGGTAGATGACAATGCCACGCCCGGCCGCTTGGACCGCGCGGAGGGATTCCTGCAGCTGCGGGCCGCAGTCACAGCGCTCAGATGCAAAGACATCACCGGTCAGGCACTCAGAGTGCACGCGGACAGGTACGTCTTCCGCACCGGAATAGCTCTCCACGTCACCGACGAAGAGGGCAATGTGCTCGCGCTTGTCGACGCCATTCACATAGCCCACCGCGCGAAACTCGCCGTACTCGGTGGGCAGGCGGGTTTCTACCTCGCGGTGAACCTGTTGCTCATTGTGGCGGCGCCATTCGATGAGCTGCTCGATGGAGATCATCGTGAGCCCATGGGCGTCGGCAAAGCGGCGCAGCTCCGGCGAGCGAGCCATATCCGTGGGGTCTTCTTCGGAAACGATCTCACAGAGCACGCCGGCCGGGCGGAGCCCCGCCAACCGTGCCAGATCGATCGCGGCTTCCGTGTGGCCATCACGCTCGAGCACACCATTCGGGCGGGCAGCCAGCGGGACGACATGGCCCGGGCGCGTAAACTGCGACGGCTCGGAGGAGGGATCAGCCAACTTGCGGATGGTCTCACAGCGCGAGGTAGCGGAGATGCCAGTGGAGCCATTAGCCAGGTCCACGGTGACGGTGTAGGCGGTCTGCCGCACGTCCTGGTTAACCGCCATCATCGGGGGCAAGTTCAGGCGCTTGCAGTCCTCTGGGAGCAAAGGTGCACAAATATATCCGGAGCTATAACGCACCATGAAAGCCACGAGTTCCGGGGTGGCGAGCTCGGCGGCGAAGATGAGATCACCTTCGTTTTCCCGATCTTCATTGTCCACGACGACGACGGCCTTGCCGGCCGCGATGTCGGCGATGGCTTGCTCGACGCTATCTAAACTAAAAGCTGAATCTGCAGCGCTCATAAGGACTAACTCTATCCCTCTGTGCCCGCGGCGTGGGCGTTAGGGTGAACCATTTTCTCAACA
Organism: Corynebacterium sp. HMSC056E09; assembly: GCF_001813425.1. Taxonomy (NCBI): domain Bacteria; kingdom Bacillati; phylum Actinomycetota; class Actinomycetes; order Mycobacteriales; family Corynebacteriaceae; genus Corynebacterium; species Corynebacterium sp. HMSC056E09. The sequence continues at coordinate 45,485 of NZ_KV812477.1, read as the reverse complement.
TACTTTGCAACCACGTCTACCTCGAGGTTTACGCGGTCGCCGGGCGCCATCGCACCAAACACGGTATCGCGCAATGTGGTGGGAATGAGAGAGACCTCAAAAAAGCCATCCGCGCCAGGTTTATCTTCATCCGCCGACACCGCGGACACCGTCAGGGACGTTCCTTGGACGGCGATGGATCCCTTCTCCACGACGTATCGGGCGAGCTCCCGCGGCAGGCTAAAACGCAACACCTCCCAGTGCTCCGAGGGGGTGCGGGAAAGCAGCGTGCCGGTGCCATCGACATGGCCTTGCACGATGTGGCCGCCCAAACGAGTCGTTGGGAGCACCGCCCGCTCGAGGTTAACCGCCGAACCCACTTCGAGTTCTCCCAATGAACTACGGTTCAAGGATTCCTTCATAACGTCTGCGATGAAGGTTCCTTCTCCCAGCTCGGCTACTGTCAGGCAGACGCCGTTGACAGCGATGGAATCACCCAACTGCGCATCACTCAGCACGGTGGATGCCGCGATGCCCAAACGGACTGCATCGCCCTGCGGTTCCACGCTATCGACGCGCCCGACTTCTTCTACGAGTCCGGTAAACATAGTCCGTACTCCCCTTTCCTACTTCTCGTTCTTCCGGTATTCCACGAGCAGGTCGGCGCCAAGCTCGGTAACCGCCGCGCGCTCCCACCTCGGAGCCAGCGCCAAGCTCGAGGCCACAGCCCGAGTGAGAACTCCCCTGCCCTGGCCAAGGATGACGTTGCCGATGTATGCCTGAATGAAATCCACGCTGCCCAGTTCCATAAAGCTCGTCGCGAGTCCAGCGCCGCCTTCGACGAGAATGTCGCGCGCGCCGCTGGCGTATAGCTCGGCTAGCGCCTCCTGCGGGGTGGCATAGTGCTCGAAACCTAGCTTTGCCAGATTACTGCTTCCGCCTCGGTCCACGTCCCGGGAGCCGATGACGACGCGCCGCGGCTGCGTTTCACGCAATGAGCCGTCCGGGTAGCGTGCCGTCAACGACGGGTTATCTGCCAGCGCGGTGCCCGTGCCGATGAGGATGGCATCCCTTTGTGCCCGGTCGCGGTGCACATGCTCGCGAGCCTGCTCTCCGGTAATCCATTGGCTGCTGCCATCCACTGCGGCGGTGAACCCGTCGAGGCTTTGGGCAAACTTGAGCGTCACGTGCGGCCTGCCCAAGCGCACCGAACCCAACCACCCGGCGAGTGCATCGCTCACGCCTTCCGGCGCCTCAATATGCCCCACGGTAATGCCGGCGCCGCGCAATGTGGCCGCGCCGCCGCCGGCCTCCGGGGTGGGGTCTGGGTGGAGGAAGTAAACGGCGGCCACAGAGGCATCGATAAGCGCCTGCGCACAGGGCCCAGTACGGCCGGTGTGGTTACAGGGTTCCAAGGTAACGACCGCCGTGCCGCCGCGCGCCTTGTCGCCCGCATCGCGCAACGCCATGACTTCGGCATGCGGACCGCCCGGGGGCTGGGTTGCGCCGACACCGGCGACGCGGCCGGCGGCATCAAGTATGACCGCTCCTACAGGCGGGTTTGGGCTCGTCGTGCCGCGCACCTTATCGCCGGCCTCCATGGCCACACGCAGCGCCCGCGTGAGAACCGCTGAGTCTAGGTGTGGGATCACAGCGTGGCCAAGCTACGCAGCTCGTCGACGGCCGCTGCCTTATCTGCTTGTTTGTAGATGGCGGAACCTGCGACGAAAGCATCGCAGCCCGCCTCGGCGGCGGAGCGAATCGTTTCAGCGGAAATGCCACCGTCAATCTCGATGAGGACGTCCAGACCGCGCTCGTCGATGGCCGCGCGCAAGGCGCGCACCTTGTCCAGCTGATCCGGCATAAAGCTCTGACCGCCAAAGCCCGGCTCAACTGACATAACGAGCACTTCGTCGAAGTGCTCGAGGGCGTCCAGCCAAGGCTCGATCGGCGTGCCCGGCTTAATGGAAAAGCCCGCGCGCACACCTAAATCCCGGATTGTGCGCGCCAGGGCGATGGCCGCGTCCTTGTCGGCGACGGCCTCGACGTGGAAGATGATGCAATCGGCGCCGGCCTTTGCGTAGGTTTCTACCCACTTCTCGGGTTCCTCAATCATGAGGTGAACGTCCAGCGTCTGCGGTGTAATCCCGTCCACCGTCGCAGTGATATCCGGGCCAAAAGACAGGTTCGGGACGAAGTGTCCATCCATAATGTCAACGTGGATCCAATCCGCGTTGGCCACGGCGCGGACCTCGTCGCCCAAACGGGTGAAGTCGGCGGCCAAGATGGACGGGGAAATAATGGGACCAGACGAGAGTGCAGACATGACCTTCAGCCTAGTCCCTCTCGCAGCCTCAGTCCGCTACTCGGCGCAAGACCGCGAAAAACATCGCATCGGTGCCATGGCGGTGCGGCCACATCTGCGCGGACAGCTCGGCGCCAAGGTCCCCCATCTCCGGCAGCACGTCGCGCGCATCCAGTTCTTCGATGTGAATCGCTGATCCCTCTGCGTGCCGTTGCACGGCGGCATCCACGATGCCCCTGGTCTCACGCAGGTCCGGCGAGCAAGTCGAGTACACCACGACGCCACCTGGGCGCACCAGCTCCAACGCGGACTCGAGCAGCTCGGTTTGCAGCTGGTTAAGCTCCGCAATGTCTGATTCGGCCTTGCGCCAGCGAGCTTCCGGGCGCCGGCGGAGCGCGCCTAGGCCGGAGCAGGGGGCGTCGACCAGCACGCGGTCGAAGCCTGGTTTCAGTCCTGGTGCTCGGCCGTCCGCTTGGTGCACGCGCACTGGCAGGTCCCCCACCGTCTTTTCCACCAACGTGGCGCGATGCGGGGAGACTTCGACGGCATCGACTGTCGCGCCCTCTATGCGTGCAATTGCACCCATGAGGGCGGCCTTGCCACCAGGTCCGGCGCACAGATCCAGCCAGCGTCCGGTGTCTTCACCACTGAGCTCGGCTTCCGTTACCGCGCGGGCAATGAGCTGCGAACCTTCGTCCTGGACCGCCGCTAGCCGCTGGCGAACCGGCTCTAGCGAACCAGGATCCCCGTGCTCAAGGTAGACCGCATAGGGAGAATAGCGACCTTCCTCGCAACCGGTGATCAGGGCGAGTTCTTCGGCGGAGATCTCACCGGGGCGCGCTACCAAGTGCACAACAGGGCGTTGGGAGTCCGCCTCGAGCGCGCACTCCAGCTCACGCGACTGGTCGGCGCTGAGCGCACCAGTGCTATCGGGGCCCAATACGCCCAAGGCACGGCCGAAGGAGCGGGCAATCCACTCCGGATGGGCATGGCGGAAGGCCAAAGCAGCCACCTGGCCTTGGGGAGCAAGCTGATCCAACCACGCTTGCGCCGGCGTACGGGTGATGGTGCGCATGATGCCGTTGGCAAAACCTTTAGCCTTGTCCTGGCCAGCTGCCTCCACGAGGCGCACGGTAGTATCGACAGCCGCGTGTGCCTCAACGCGGGTATAGAGCACCTGGTAGGTTCCCATTCGCAGGGCGGTGAGCACGTCGGGGGCGATAGCGTCGAGGCCACGAGAGGCGCACTCGGCGATGACGGCATCGAGCACGCCCTCGGTCCGCAGCGTGCCGTAGGTTAACTCGGTGGCGAAGGCAGCATCGCGGCCACTGAGGCTATTGGCACGTACGGCTTTCGGCAGCGTGAGGTTGGCAAAGGCATCGTCTGCATCCACGCGTTGCAATACTTCGAAAGCCACCGCGCGTGGACGATCCACCCCGCAGCGCTGCGCGGCAGAAACCACCGAGGTCGACGGCGCTGGGCGACGTGTATCGTGACGCTGACCGCCGCGACGCTCCCTGTTGCCCTTGGCAGTGCGTTTCGCACCGCCGCGTTGCTGCTTCCCACGCTGCGCGCGGTCTGCAGGATCGCCTGACTTGCTGCGGGATCTAAAACCTCCGCTCATGAGAACTTCACCTCATCCTCGCCGCCTTCTACTGACTGCGAAGCCTGGTGTGCAAGCCCGCGGCCCCAGTCGGCGGCATTCATCATCTTCTTGCCTGGCGGTTGAATCTTTCCCAAACGAACCGGGGAGCTGCCAGTACCGACCATCACTTCCTTCTTGGCCACGTGGACTTCACCCGGCTGCAATGCGGAAAGCGCGGAGTGTTCAGTACGGTCCTCAAGTTCTGTGGGTGGCACAGGTTCTACTGGACCAAGCTTTAAGCGTGACTGCCCCAACAGGGTCCAAGCACCCGGCCCCGGGGTATGCGCGCGAATGTGGCGATCAACGGCCTCGGCGGGCGCAGTCCAGTCAATGCGGGCATCGTCGGTAGAGATCTTGTGCGCGTAGGAGGCTTCACCTACTTGCGGCTGCGGCGCGATGCTGCCGTCTTCCAACCCATCCATGGTCCGCACGAGGAGGTCGCCACCGGCATAGGCCAACCGCGTCAATAAGTCATCCGCGGTATCGGTGTCTTGGATGTCCTCGTCGATCGTAGCGAGGATGTCCCCAGTATCCAGGCCTTGGTCGATGCGGAAGGTCGTAGCACCCGTGCGAGTATCCCCAGCCGCAATGGCTGCTTGCACCGGTGCCGCGCCTCGCCACGCCGGGAGCAGGGAGAAGTGAAGGTTCACCCAACCGTGCGTCGGAAGGCTCAGCAAGTCCTCGGTGATCAGGTTTCCGTAGGCAACCACGGGGATAGCCTCGGGAGCAATGTCTGCTAGTCGTGCACGCAGGGCATCACCGTCCTCGGTGCCAGGCTTAAGTGTGGTCGGCGTGAGCACCTCGATACCGTGCTTTTCCGCCAGTGCCTTCACCGGACTTGGATGAACGGTGCGGCCACGGCCCCGGCGGGCGTCAGGCCGAGTAATGACGGCGGCCACCTCATGGGGTGAGTCGATGAGCTTCTCCAAAGCCACAACTGCGGGCTCCGGGGTTCCGGCAAAAACAATACGCACTGCTAGAGCATGCCTTTCTCGTGTGAGAGTTTCTAAATCTAATGTTCAAAAGTAAGTCTGCTGTACTGCTGATTAAGAAGGGCTACGGCTATGTGTTGAACCACTCCGATTGGCGGATGGTTTTCATAGAGTCCTTCCGCAGTTCATCGCTCAAACGCTGCAAGAACAAGATCCCATCCAAGTGGTCCGTCTCGTGTTGGATACAACGCGCCATCAGCCCAGAGGCAAGCATGGATATCGGGCGGCCGTGTGGGTCGAATCCGCGCAGACGTACGGTAGAAAAGCGTTCAGTGGGCTGAGAAATGCCGGGGATGGACAAGCAACCTTCGGTCCCCAACTGCATGTCCTGGCCCACCGCTTCCCATACCGGGTTAATGACGGCACCGCGCAAACCATGCTGATAATGCGAGCAATCGAAGACAAAGATGCGTTTGGTCACACCGATCTGGTTGGCCGCTAGACCTACTCCCCCTGCGGCTTCCATTGTCTCCAGCATGTCCTGAGCCAAGCGTTCCAGTGATGGCCCGAACTCGGTGATTTCCTCAGCTCTGGTGGTGAGGACCGGGTCGCCGTAGAGACGAACCTCTCGCACGGTCATAGTGGTACTCCTCGTGGTTGACGGTGTGGCACGTCGTGCGGGGGTTGTCGGCCTAGGCATTCCTCGCCTGCCCAGGACCCTCCGCGCTCCTGCACCGAGAATAGTTCACCTTCCGCGGGAGGCGCTCGACAGGGGTGGAAAGGAGCGCAGCGTTAACCGATGTTTATCGGATCCACGGCGATACGCAGAGGCAAGACATCCTTGCGAGCGCTGCGCAAGGAATTGGCTGTGCGCAAGGCCTGGCCCAGCAGGGACCTCGGGCCCAGCGGGGTTCGAATTAGCAGACGCTGTGGTTCGCCGCCGCGCTCATGATCGTATTCACCCGGCAAGCTCACGCCAGGCGGCAACGGTACGGGCCCGAGAAGCTCCGCATGCTCCGGCAGTTCCGCTAGCTCCAGGAAGGCATCGAGGGAGGCGTCCGCCCCGTCGATCGCCGCCATATGCACCGCGGGCGGAAAGCGAACCTCGCGGCGCGCCTGCAACTCGGCCGCCGCGGCACCTACCATGTCCCACCGGCTAAAGAAATCCACAAGCGGCAGCTGTTCATCAGCGGCGACGATAACGACACCACCCTCCTTGGCTGGCGCAACGAGGGTGGCCGCCGCGGCCCATGTGGCCAACGTGTCCTCCGTGGCGCGCAGATCCTGGCGGCCAAGCAACGCTCCGGTTTCCACAAGGAGCGCAGCCCCGTACATCCCGTTCTTCGCTACGCGCGGCTCCGCGCCGGGTGTCGCGATGACGAGCGCCGGCGCGTCTGGGATTTCATTTACGACGGTGGATCCACCGGATTGAATCACGCGTGTATTGGGAAAGGCCCGGCCCATCTCTTCCGCAGTGCGCTCGGAGCCCAACACGATGGCGCGTAATCGCGGTGAGCCGCACTCCGAACAGCGGTAATGCGCGTCAACGCGCCCGCACCACCGGCACGTGGGCAGCGCCGCAGAATCGGTCGACTCGTGCTTCGAGCCGCGAGCGGAAGGCAGACCTAAGGGACCGTTGCAATGACGACACCGTGCAGGAGATGCACACTGCCCACAGGCGAGGATTGGGGCGTAGCCCTTGCGCGGGACTTGAACAAGGACGGGCTCGCCGCGGTCGAGGGCTGCGCGCGTGGCTTGGAAGGCGGGGCCGCTTACCGACGTCGTGCCTCCCCGCATATGGCGGGCCACGTTGACGCCATACGCACCCACCGCAACGATTTCGGGGCGCCTATCTTCCAGTGTGTTCGCGGCGGGTAGAAGATCGTGGGCCCACCCCGATTCAACGAGCAGTTGGGCTTCCGCGGTGCGGGCGTGGCCGGCGAGGATGAGGCTGCAACCTTCCTGCGCGGAGCGTGTGCTCAGCACTTCCCTGGAGTGGACATAGGGCTTGAGGTTGTCAACCAGGCTATCGTCGCCATCGTTGAGCAGGACGGCCAATTGGAGGCCCTTGACTGGGGCGAAGGCGGCGGAGCGAGTTCCGATGACGATTCGAGCTTGACCCGTCAACGCCGATAGATAGCGGCGATAGCGCGCCTGGGGGCCGGTGCTGTGCGCGAGCACCGTGATTTGTTTGGCAGAGACGTGGCGGCGAAAGGCCTCCTCGAGCTGATCCAGGTCCTTCTGGTCCGGTACGACCATGAGCACGCCGCCGCCTTGGAGCGCCACACTGGTGCCCAGCGCTGCCAGCGCGCTTGCCCAATCCTCCCCCGGCGCTATCTGCCATGCTGCTCGCGCAATATGGCCCGACAGCACCGAGTCCACGAAGGACTCACCATGCTGGTACCCGGACCACGCAGAGAGATCCGGGTGCTCCGCTGTACCTAATTCTTCCCACGGTGTATCGACATCCGCTTCCTCAGCCTTGGCATGACGCGCCGGGATGGCGGCGCGGATGATATCGGAGCGCACGCCGCCATAACGGGCTGCAAGGGATTCGATGAGCGCCGACATTTCCGGCGAGTACACCGCAAAGGGGGAAATGACGCGATCGATATAGCGAAGCGATCCAGCGAAGTCGGAATCGCTGGCGCGGGAGAGCAGGATGGCGTCGACCAGTCGACCATTGAAGCGAATGCGCACGCGTACGCCTGGCTGGGCGGCCTGCGAATCCGATTCATCGATGAGGTAGTCGAATTCGCGGTCCAGGTGCGCTACCCCCAACAAAGGCAACACCCGCGCGACCGGTTGCTGGGCGGCGGGTGTCTTCTTGGGCATAGCGCCCGATTCTACAGGCCGGCGGCGCGGCGCAAGTCGACGGCCCGCGAGGTGTCCTCCCATGGAAGGTCAACATCGGTGCGGCCAAAGTGGCCGTAGGCCGCGGTTTGACGGTAGATCGGGCGCTGCAGGTTGAGCTCGCGGATAATGGCGGCGGGGCGCAGATCAAAAACCTTGTCCACCGCAGCCTGAATGTCGGCATCGCTCAAACCGGCTTGAGCAGTGCCGAAGGTCTCGACATAGAGACCAACGGGCTTCGCGCGGCCAATAGCGTATGCAACCTGCACTTCGGCGCGGTCGGCCAGACCGGCGGCCACGATGTTCTTAGCTACCCAACGCATAGCGTAGGCGGCTGAGCGGTCCACCTTGCTCGGATCCTTGCCGGAGAAGGCACCGCCACCGTGGCGGGCCATGCCGCCGTAGGTGTCGACGATGATCTTGCGTCCAGTCAGGCCTGCATCGCCCATTGGCCCGCCAAGAATGAAGGAACCAGAGGGGTTGATGAGGAGCTCGGTGTCTTCGGTGTAGTACTTGCTCAGGTTCGCATCGTTGACGACCCACTCGACTACATGGGTACGAAGCTGCTCCGCGAGCCATTCCTGGGTCACCTCCGGATCATGCTGGGTGGAGATGACAATTGTCTCTAAGCGAGTCGGCACATCGTTCTCGTCATATGCAAAGGTGACCTGGGTCTTGCCATCTGGGCGCAGGGAAGGAACGATGCCTTCCTTGCGGACCTGGGTGAGGCGACGCGAAAGGTGGTGTGCCGTAGAGATCGGCAGCGGCATGAATTCTGGAGTCTCATTCGTTGCGTAGCCGAACATGAGGCCTTGGTCGCCAGCGCCATATTGATCGTCGTCCTCAAACTGGCCCGAGCGAACCTCGGTTGAGGCGTCCACTCCGGCGCCAATCTCTTGGGATTGCTCACCAATCGCTACGTTGACTCCGCAGGTGTGGCCGTCAAATCCCACGTCAGAGGAAGTAAACCCGATCTCAACGAGGGTCTTGCGTACAATCTGCGGGATCTCCACATACCCGGAGGTGCGCACCTCACCCACAACGTGAACTTGGCCCGTGGTGACAAGAGTCTCCACGGCGACGTGTGCGTTTGGGTCTTCCTTAAGAAGGGCGTCAAGAATGGCGTCCGAGATAGCGTCACAAATCTTATCCGGGTGACCTTCTGTCACGGATTCGCTGGTAAAAAGACGTACCGCCTGAACAGCTGTTTCAGTCACAAATCTTCCTTAAACTAGTTCTGCGCGCCGTGGGCAAGGCAGCGCCTATCCCACGCCCCGGCTAATAACACGGCCCCATCGTAGACCAAGCGGTCTACAGCTGCAAGAACGAGCGCTACCTTTCCAGAATTTCATTCACCACGTTAAGTATCTGGGCAGCTACAACCTGCTTCGATCCCGGTTCAACCTCCACCGGATCAGCACCCTTCCGAAGGATCCACCCTGCACTCGTTGGCTGTCCGAAGACCTTGCCCTCCCCAACCTCGTTGGCCATGAGTACATCGCACCCCTTCTTCACGAATTTTTGCTGGGCGTACTCGAGCACGCTCGTGTGTGCATCCCCGGTCTCCGCTGCAAAACCGACGATGATGGCATCGCGCTTCAAGTCCCCATTCTCGCGGCGTTCGACCAACCCCTTGAGGATATCCGGGTTTTCCACCAGCTCGAGATGATCTAAGTCCTCGTCAGCGGTCCCCTTCTTCATCTTGGAGTCCGCGACGGAAGCCGGCCGATAGTCTGAAACAGCTGCAGCCATGATGACGATATCCGCATCCGCTGCTTCGGCGTTCATTGCCTTGTGCATATCGCGAGTGGAAGTCACCCGCACAACGGAGGCGCCTGATGGAATAGGAAGCGCGTCAGTATTCCCGGCAACGATAGTAACTTCTGCACCGCGCTGCGCGGCTACTTCTCCCAAGGCAAAGCCCTGGCGACCAGAGGAACGATTGCCCAGGTACCGCACCGGATCTAGGTTCTCCTGCGTTCCCCCAGCAGAAATCACGACCTTGAGCCCCTGCCAATCATGCGCCACGCGGTGGCCAGCCATAATCGTGCGGGCAAACTCCGCTATCTGCCCCGGTTCCGGCAAGCGGCCTGCGCCGGTATCAACGCCGGTGAGCCGCCCATGGGCCGGTTCCATCACGATAACGCCGCGACGACGCAATGTCGCCACGTTGTCTTGCGTCGCTGGATTGAGCCACATCTCCGTGTGCATAGCTGGGGCAATGATGACAGGACACGTAGCAACCAACACAGAGGCGCTCAGCAGATCATCGGCGCGGCCACAGGCCAACCGAGCGATCAAGTCAGCGGTGGCTGGGGCGATGACGACGGCATCGGCCTGCTGCCCCAGCGCGACATGCTGCACCTCATCGACTGCATCGAAAACGGTAGTCGAGACCGGATGCCCTGACAGGGCCTCGAAGGTGGCTGCACCGACGAAATTTAACGCGGCTTCTGTAGGAATCACGCGGACATCATCGCCGTGCTCAGTGAAGTCCCGAATCAGATGACACGCTTTATAGGCTGCGATACCGCCGGCCACGCCAACAAGGATGCGACGCGGCTGCGCGGTTCCGCCTGCACCCGATGAAGCCGCCTCTGCGGGAGCCGAGGCAGTGCTGCTCTCTGGACTATCTGGGGTTTGCTGTACATCCTTCACTCGGACGATAGTACCCAAGACACAACAAACCCACCCAAGCGCCTCAAGCGACACTAGGGTGGGTCTATTTCGGAATACGCGCTAGGCTGCTGCCTTCACGGGGCGAAGGCTAGTTGCCTTCCTCGTGGTCCAGCAGGCCGGCGTCGATCTCGCGCAGTGCGATGGACAGCGGCTTCTCGCCCGGCTCCGGGGTCACCAGCGGTCCGACGAACTCGAAGACGCCTTCGTCCTGTTCCTTGTAGTAGCTGTTGATCTGACGTGCGCGCTTAGCGGCGAAGATCACCAGGGCGTACTTAGACGAGACCTTGCCCAGCAGCTCATCGATAGGCGGGTCAGTGATACCCGTCGGCGGATCGAATACTGGCTCCGGCTTTGCGGCCTCAGAATTGGCAGGTGTGGTCACGTTGGTCACATGCACCTTTACTGTTGGTAGATGGTCAAAATCGTGGTCTATCCACGCAGGATAGCACTAATTGCAGCAACGGCCTCATCGAGATTGTCATTGACAACGATGTGGTCGAACTCTTTTTGCGCGGCAAGTTCCGTTTCTGCGGTGTGCAAACGGCGGTCAATCACATCCTGTGGCTCGGTACCGCGCCCAGTCAGGCGCTCCACCAAAACCTCCCAGGACGGTGGGGCCAGAAACACGGTTTCCGCCTCCGGCATCGCCGCCTTCACGTTGCGGGCGCCTGCAAGATCAACCTCCACCAACACTGGGCGACCAGCCAACATCGCTTCCCTAACGGGTTGAGCCGGCGTACCAGAACGCTGCAAACCACCGTGGATCTCTGCCCATTCGAGCATGTCTCCGGCGTCTATGTGTTCCTGGAAAGCCTCCGGGGAGACAAAGAAGTAGTCCACCCCATCAGACTCGCCGGGGCGGGGTTGGCGCGTCGTCATCGAGACGCTGAAGTAAAGGTTGTCTACATCATCGCGCAGGCGCGAAACCACAGTGGACTTACCCACAGCGGACGGCCCGGCCAGAACGACCAGGCGCCCGCGTGCAGTTTCGTCAGCCATTGCGCTAATTACTCGCCGTAGCCGAAACGCTCGAGCAGGGCGCGGCGCTGACGGTCACCCAGGCCACGCAGGCGGCGGGTCTGAGCAATCTCCAGGTCCTCCATGATTTCCTTAGCCTTGACCTTGCCAACCTTCGGCAGAGCCTCGAGAAGCGCGGAGACCTTGGTCTTACCGATGATCTCATCGGTCTCGGCCTTCTCCAGTACTTCCTGTAGGTTGGTTTCGCCGCGCTTCAGCGCAGCCTTGAGCTCAGCGCGAGCCTTGCGAGCCTCAGCGGCCTTTGCGAGAGCTTCTTTGCGCTGCTCATCTGTCAACTTGGGAAGGGCCACGGGTTTCCTCCGATTTCATTAGTACGAACATTGTCATCTGATGGCTAACACCAGAATCTCGGCTCACGGTGGGAAGATTTCCCCAGCGCGGGGTAGCTTTTGCTACCGCCGCGAACCGACTTCTGGCAATCCTAGCACTGGTCTGTACGCGATGACGTAACCCGGCCCCTTTCTATTAAAGGTTCCTGCACGTCAACGCACATGCCTTAAACAAAATACCAGGTAAACGGCGCGCCTGTTAATCCAGCGCGCCGTTTGAGACCGAGCTCTTTAGTCTCGGAACTCGGCAGCCGTATCTATTACGGCTTTGCGCAGGTCAGCAACGTCTGGACCTGCCGAAAGGATGGCTCGAGAGACGTTGGCAAAGCCCAGCTCGGGCGCCGCGGAGGTGAGTTGCCTAACATCAGCTGGAGTCGCGCCCTGCGCGCCCACGCCCGGAAGAAGAACCGGACCATGTAAATGGTCTAATACCGGCGGCGCGTCGAGTGTCGCACCGACAACCACTCCGAGCGCTCCTACAGCGTCATCCGTGGCCATTGCCGCGGCATTGCGCTGTCCGAGTTCATCAACGACGCGCTGCGCTACGCTGCGGCCATCGACGCTCAGCGATTGCAACGCTACGGCCTCCGGATTGGAGGTCGCCGCAAGGACGAAGACACCAGCACCGGTCTTTTCCGCAATGTCGAAGACAGGACTCAACGCTCCCACGCCGAGGTAAGGCGATACCGTCACCGCGTCCGCGCGCAACGGCGAGTCCTCCCCCAGCCAGGCCTCGGCATAACCAGCCATGGTGGAGCCGATATCGCCGCGTTTAGCATCGGCCAGACTCAGGCAGCCTTGCTCGCGCAGTGCTGCCAGAACCTCTTCGAGGACGGCGAATCCGCGCGAACCACAGCGCTCAAAGAACGCCACTTGCGGCTTGACTACAGCTGCCGTGTCGGCGAATGCCTCTACGCAACGCATACTGAAGGTGCGCAGGCCGTCGACGTCGACTGACAGGCCCCACGCCTCCAGGAGGTGTGGGTGTGGGTCAATACCTACGCACAGACGCCCTCGTTGCCTACCGGCGGCGACAAGGCGATCGCCAAAGGTAGGTGCAGCATTAGTTGGCTGGGTCATGCTTGAGCTCCTGCAGCGCGCGTACCTTAAGATCTCCCTGACGCAGCGCCTCGATGCCCTGCACCGCCGCGGTAACGCCCTGAACGGTCGTCACCAGCGGAACCCCGACGGATACTGCCGCGGCGCGAATGTCATAGCCGTCGTGGCGTGCACCGGCGGAACCGGCCGGGGTGTTGAGGATGAGGTCGACCTTGCCGGCCAGGATGGCGTCGACGATGGACTCTTGTCCCTCCTCAGCCTCGGAGACCTTGACTGCCACCTCGCACTCCACGCCATTGCGGCGCAGCATCTGCGCGGTGCCTGCCGTGGCGACGATGGTGTAGCCCATGTAGGCCAGGCGCTGAATCGGGAAGATCAGCGTGCGCTTGTCGCGGTTGGCCACAGACACGAAGACCGTGCCCTCCGTCGGCAGCTCGCCGAAGGCGGCCATCTCACCCTTGGCATAAGCTGCGCCGAAGTTGTCGGCCAAGCCCATGACCTCACCGGTGGACTTCATCTCCGGGGAGAGCAGCGTGTCGAGCAGCTGACCGTCCGGGCGGCGGAAGCGGTTAAACGGCAGCACGGCTTCCTTAACCGCAATCGGGTGCTCAATGGGCAGGGAGCCGCCGTCATAGGTGGACGGGATGATTCCCTCATCCTTGAGCTGCGCGATGGACGCGCCGAGCATGACGCGAGCTGCGGCCTTAGCCATCGGCACACCGGTGGCCTTGGACACGAACGGCACCGTGCGGGACGCGCGCGGGTTGGCCTCGATGACGTAGAGGGTGTCGTCCTTAAGCGCGTACTGGACGTTCATCAGGCCCTTGACGCCGATACCGTGCGCTAGACGACGCGTCGACTCCCGCACCTTTTCAATATCCTCCGGGCCGAGCGTCATCGGCGGCAAGGCGCAGGAGGAGTCGCCGGAGTGGATACCCGCCTCCTCGATGTGCTCCATGACTCCGCCGAGGTAGACCTCCTCGCCGTCGCACAGCGCGTCGACGTCGATCTCGATGGCGTTGTCGAGGAAGCGGTCCACCAACACCGGGTGATCCGAGGTGATCTCGGTGGCGCGCTCGATGTAGTCACGCAGGGAGTCTTCGTCATAGACAATCTCCATGCCGCGGCCGCCCAGCACGTAGGACGGGCGGACCAGCACTGGGTAGCCGATGCTCGCGGCGACCTCGCGGGCCTCATCGAAGGAGGTGGCGGTGCCGAAGTCCGGTGCTGGAAGCTCGGCAGCGGCAAGCACCTTACCGAACTCGCCGCGGTCTTCCGCCAGGTCGATGGCGGCGGCAGAAGTACCGACGACCGGAACGCCCGCGGCGGTCAGGCGCTCGGCCAAGCCCAACGGAGTCTGCCCGCCCAGCTGGACGATGACACCGGCTACCTCACCACAGGCGGCCTCTGCGTGGTAGACCTCCATGACATCCTCGAAGGTCAAGGGCTCGAAGTAGAGGCGGTCTGCAGTGTCGTAGTCCGTCGATACTGTCTCCGGGTTGCAGTTGACCATAACCGTCTCATAGCCCTCGCGGGAGAGTTCCAGCGCGGCATGCACGCAGGAGTAGTCAAACTCAATGCCTTGACCGATGCGGTTCGGGCCGGAGCCCAAGATGATGACCTTGCCCTTGGTCTTTTCGGAGCTGGCTCGAACCTCGGATTCCGCGTTCGGATCCATCTCGTAGGTGCTGTAGTGGTACGGAGTTTGAGCCTCGAACTCGCCCGCACAGGTATCAACGGTCTTGTAGACCGGGCGAATACCCAGGGACCAGCGCAGGGAACGCACGCCATCCTCACCAGCGAACTCCGGGCGAAGCGCGGCAATCTGGGCATCAGAGAGGCCAAAGACCTTGGCGCGGCGCAACAACTGCGCGTCGAGCACTGGGGCGTTCTCGAGCTCCTCGCGGAACTGCACGAGTGCTTCGAGCTCCGCCAAGAACCACGGGTCCAGGTGGGAGTGCTCGTGGAGCTGCTCAACGGTAGCACCCAAACGCAGCGCCAGCTCGATGTCGTACATACGGCCCTCGGTCGGGCGCTCTAGATCCTTGAGCACGGCGTCGAGGTCGGTGGCGCGCTCACCGGCGAAATACTCATCCGGCTTGGTCCAGAAACCAGAAGGCTTGCCCTCCAGCGAGCGCATGACCTTATTGAGGCCGGAGATGTAGTTGCGGCCAATGCCCATGGCCTCGCCCACAGACTTCATCGTGGTGGTCAGGGTGTCATCAGCGCCCGGGAACTTCTCGAAGGCAAAGCGCGGAGCCTTGACAATGACGTAGTCCAGCGTCGGCTCGAAGGCGGCCGGGGTCACGCCGGTGATGTCGTTGCGCACCTCATCCAGGGTGTAGCCGATAGCCAGCTTGGCAGCCAGCTTGGCAATCGGGAAGCCGGTGGCCTTGGAAGCCAGTGCCGAAGAGCGGGACACGCGCGGGTTCATCTCGATGGTGATGATCCGGCCGTCATCCGGGTTCACAGCGAACTGGATATTGCAGCCGCCGGTGTCGACGCCGACCTCGCGGATGATGGCGATGCCTTGGTCGCGCATCTTCTGGTACTCGCGGTCAGTCAAGGTCAAGGCTGGGGCCACGGTGACGGAGTCGCCGGTGTGGACGCCAAGGGCGTCGACGTTCTCGATGGAAGCGATGACCACGACGTTATCGTCGCCATCGCGCATGAGCTCAAGCTCGAACTCCTTCCAGCCCAGGATGGACTCCTCGATCAGGACGTTCGCCTCCGGGGAAGCAGCCAGGCCGCCGCCGGCGATACGGTCGAGGTCCTCCTCGTTGAAGGCCAGACCAGAGCCCAGACCGCCCATAGTGAAGGACGGGCGCACGACAACCGGGAGGCCGAGCTCGGCGACGGTCTCGTGAACCTCATCCATGGTGTGGCACACGCGGGAGCGTGCGGATTCGCCGCCGATGGAGGCCACGATGTCCTTGAACTTCTGGCGATCCTCGCCGCGCTCGATGGCGTCGATATCGGCACCGATGAGCTCGATATCGTACTTCTTCAGGATGCCCAGGCGGTCCAGCTGTACGGCGGCGTTGAGGGCGGTCTGGCCACCGAGGGTTGCCAGGACGGCGTCGATAGGATTGCCCTCTTCTTTTTCCTTCTGGAAAATCTTCTCGATGAACTCGGGCTCGATGGGTTCCACATAGGTGTGGTCGGCGAACTCCGGGTCGGTCATAATCGTTGCCGGGTTGGAGTTGACCAGCGTGACGCGCAGGCCTTCCTCCTTGAGCACGCGGCAGGCCTGGGTGCCGGAGTAGTCGAACTCGCAGGCCTGGCCAATAACAATCGGGCCGGAGCCGATAACCAGGACGTGATTGATGTCGTTGCGCTTTGGCATTAGTTTCTTCTTCCTCTTCCTGGTTGCGTTCTACTTGTTCGGGGACTTCTCAGTCATGAGCTCGATGAACTGGTCAAAGAGCGGGTTAGCATCGTGCGGGCCGGCGGCGGACTCGGGGTGGTACTGCACGGAGTAGGCCATACCGTTCTTGAGCGCTACGCCCTCGATGGTGTTGTCGTTGAGGCAGGTGTGGGACACAACTGCCGGGCCGAAGTCAGTATCGAACTCCTCGCCCGCCGGGTCTTCCTTGCCCGAGGGGCTGGCCAGGGCGAAGCCGTGGTTCTGGGAGGTGATATCGATCTTGCCGGTGAGCTGGTTGCGCACCGGGACGTTGATACCGCGGTGACCGAACTTCAGCTTGTAGGTGTCCATACCCAGCGCGCGGCCGAGGATTTGGTTGCCAAAGCAGATGCCAAAAAAGGGGTACTTGGCAGCAAGGATATCGCGCACAATGCCCACCATGGTGTCAGCGGTAGCCGGGTCGCCCGGACCGTTGGAGACAAACACGCCATCCGGGTTGTACTGCTTGATCTCCTCAAAAGGAGTGTTGGCTGGAACCACGATGGTCTCGATGCCGCGCTCGGCGAAATTCTTCGGGGTTGCGGTCTTCACACCCATGTCATAGGCCACGACGGTGAAGCGCTTCTCCCCTACAGCTGGGAAGGTGTAGACCTCATCGGTCGAGACTTCTTCGGACAAGTCGAGACCTGCCATGGATGGCTGATTCTTGACCTCAGCGATGAGCTCCTCGACGTCCCGCTCAGCTGCCTCGCCGGAGAAGATACCGGCCTTGATGGAACCGTGGTTACGCAGGTGACGCACCAGGGTACGGGTATCAATTCCGCCGATGCCGATGATTCCCTGCTTCTCCATCTCCTCCGGCAGGGAACGGGCGGCGCGCCAGTTGGAAACACGGCGGGCAAGGTCACGGATAACAAGGCCGGCAACCCAAATCTGGTCGCCGTGGGACTCGCTGTCCTCATCGTTCCAGCCCGTATTACCAATCTGGGGCGCGGAGGCAACCACGATCTGACGGTGATAAGACGGGTCAGTCATGGTCTCTTGGTAGCCAGTCATGGCGGTAGTAAAGACGGCCTCGCCCAGGGTTGTGCCCGTGGCGCCGAAGCCGAAGCCACGGAAAGTACGGCCATCGGCGAGGACCAGGATGGCGGGAGTGGTGCTAGTGGAAGTCACTGTGCGTTAAACCTTTCAGTGATTTTGTCGGTGAAGGGTTGGTTGTGTTGGCTATGAGCGTTGGGTACTCGGGTTGAGCAACTCTGACTCTCGATTATCCCGATTATTCGTCTGCCTCGTCACCACTTTCAGCTGAGAGGTCATAGGTCACCGCGCCGCGCAGGATGGTGTAGGTAACGCGCGCGCCAAACTCCTCCCCCTCATAGGGGTTGTTCTCCGACTTCGAGGCCAGGCGGGTGGAATCTGATACCCACTCATGTTCCGGATCAACGATGGTGAGGTTGGCCGGCTCGCCGACTGCAATCGGGCGACCATGGCCGGGCAGGCGGGTAATCTCCGCCGGACGCTCCGACATGACGCGAGCAACGAAGCGCCAATCCGCCAGGCCAGTGGCGACAAAGAGCTTGGCGATGACCGCCAGGGAGGATTCAAGTCCCAACATGCCCGGCTTGGCGTGCTCGAACTCGACACACTTGTCTTCGCTGCCGTGCGGGGCGTGGTCCGTTGCCACGACGTCGATAAGCCCGTCGAGCAATGCCTGGCGCAGGACCAGGGTGTCGGATTCCTCGCGCAGCGGCGGGTTGACGCGGAAGACGCCGTCATAGGTCACCAGCTTGTCATCGGTCAGCAGCAGGTGGTGCGGTGTCACCTCAGCGGTCAGCGGAATCCCCTGCTCCTTAGCCCACTTGAGCAGCTCGACTGTGCCCTTCGTCGAAGCGTGGCAGATGTGCATGCGGTTGCCGTAGTCACGCGCGAGCAGTGCGTCGCGCGCCACGATCGATTCCTCAGCCACGCGCGGCCAGCCGCGCAGACCCAGGCGGGCGGCAACCTCGCCCTCATGGGCACTCGCGCCTTCGGTCATACGGTGATCCTCCGCGTGCTGGGCCAGCAGGACGTCGAGCCCCTTGGCGTATTCCAAGGCACGGCGCATGAGCTGCGGGTCCTGGACACACTTGCCGTCGTCCGAGAACATGCGCACCTTGGCATCCGAGCGGGCCATCATGCCGAACTCGGTCAGCGTTTTGCCCTCCAAGCCCTTCGTGATGGAGCCAACCGGATGGACGTCGCACAAACCGCGCGCCTGGCCCTTGGCCCAAACGGACTCCGCAATGATCGGCTGGTCCGTGACCGGGGAGGTATTCGCCATGGTGAACACGGCAGTAAACCCGCCCTTGGCGGCCGCCCGCGAGCCGGTCTCGATGGTCTCGGTGTCCTCGCGGCCTGGCTCACGCAGGTGGACGTGCATGTCCACCAATCCCGGAAGCAGCACGTTGCCGCCCCCGTCGATAGTGCGGTCGACACCTTCCGCTGGGGTGATATCGGCGGCGCCGATCGCCTCGATGACGCCATCCTTGATCAGGATGTTAGTGGGTTCCCCTTCCCCATAGGGGCGAACATTGGTGATGAGCAAGGTGCCCGCCGCGGGAGCAGAGAGCACGCCGGTGTCTGGATAAGTAGTCATGGTTTCTGAAAAGCTCTCCTCGTTGATTTATGAGATAACTCGTTTTAGATACCGGCGTTCTCGCCGTTGGTGAGCAGCGTAAAGAGGGTGGCCATGCGCACGTGGACACCGTTGTGGACCTGCTGGAGCACCGCGGTGTTGTCATAGTCAGCCACCGCGTAGTTGATTTCCATGCCGCGGACCATGGGGCCCGGGTGCATGATGATGGCGTCCTTCTTCATGGCAGCAGCGCGGTCCTTGGACATCCCGTAAAGAGCTGCATACTCGCGGTGCGAGGGGAAGAAGCCGCCGTTCATACGCTCTGCTTGGACGCGCAGCATCATGACGACATCAGCCTTGGCCACCTTGGAGTCGAAGTCATGGGAGACGCGCACCGGCCAGGTGTCGACGCCAAAGGGCAGCAGCGTCGGCGGAGCGACAAGCGTAACCTCAGCGCCCAACGTCGACAGCAGGTCCACGTTGGAGCGCACGACGCGGGAGTGCAGGCAGTCACCGACGATGGTGACGTTCAGGCCCTCGAAGCCGGTGCCAGAGGCGGAGCGATCCGTACCAAGGTGTAGGCGCTGGCGCATCGTGACGGCGTCGAGAAGCGCCTGCGTGGGGTGCTGGTGGGCACCATCGCCGGCGTTAATCACGCTCGGTCCCTGTCCTCCCGGTGCTACCCAACCGGCCAGCTGCTGCGCCGCGCCGGAGGAAGGATGGCGGATGATGATGGCATCGGCGCCGATGGAGGTCAGCGTCAGCCCAGTGTCCTTGAGGGACTCGCCCTTCTTCACCGAGGACGTCGACGCAGAGAGGTTGATGACATCCGCCGACATCCACTTTCCCGCCGTTTCAAAGGAGGAACGAGTACGGGTGGAGTTCTCATAGAACAACGTAAACACGGTTCGCCCGCGCAGAGTCGGCAACTTCTTGACTTCGCGGCCGTCCAAGGCTTCCCGGAAACGGTCGGCCTCATCCATGAGCCCAAGGATTTCCTCGGCGCTGTGGTCGGCGATATTAATGAGGTGCTTCATTTATGCCTCCTTGCCGGGCTGTGCAGTGAAGCGGGTAAGAACGACGGCGTCACGGCCATCGATGTCGGCGTTGTAGACGGTGACGTCCTCGTCGCGTGCGGTGGGGATGTTCTTGCCCACGTAATCAGCACGGATGGGAACCTGGCGGTGTCCGCGGTCCACGAGGACGGCAAGTTGAATAATGTCGGGGCGCCCGATATCTGCCAGGGCGTCCAACGCGGCGCGGATGGTGCGGCCGGAGTACAGCACATCATCAACAAGGATGACCGTGGCGCCGTTGATACCACCGGCTGGGACTGTGGTGGGCTGCAATGCCCGGTGCGGGCGAGCATAGAGATCGTCGCGGTACAACGTGATGTCAAGGGAGCCCCAGGGAACCTCCACCCCGGAGAATTCCTCAATCTTTTCGGCAAGGCGCTGCGCTAAAGGCACGCCACCAGAGGGAATGCCTAAGAGCAGGACCCGAGGAGATTCACTCGAATCAAGCGCCGTTTTCTCAATGATCTGGTGCGCGATGCGTGCGACAGTACGCGCGACGTCTTTCGAGCTCAGCAGCTCGTTGGACTCCGCGTGGGTGCCGGTTTCACTCATCGTGACCTCCTTCCCCGCCTCACGGTGCGGTCTTTAAAGGATGTCGGACAATGGTTAATAGGACTTGTCTATGCTTGAAAGCCAGCACCAACCATAGCACTCTTCATCCGTGCTGTATACGCCCTCGCACCCCCGAATTTTCTGAGGCAGGTCCATAGACAGTGAGTTTTACTACCCAGCACGTTGTTCCAGCCCCGCGCGAAGAGGTATGGCAATGGCACACCCGCCCCGGGGCGCTCGCCCGCCTCACCGCGCCATTTGGATTCATGTCTCCCCTGCAGCAGGCCGAGTCACTGGCAGACGGAACATCGGTCTTGAGCTTGCCTGGCGGCCTGAAATGGGTTGCCCGGCATGATTTGAGTAGGTACCAGCCGCGGCGTTCCTTTGCGGATGTGTGCATCAACGCCCCCTTCCGTTCGCTGGCGAACTGGCGCCATGAGCACTTCTTTGAGGATCACCCGGAAGGCACACTCATCACCGACAAGGTGGACACACGCATTCCCACGGGTGCGGTGGAGTCGGTCTTTGCCTACCGTCAGCAACAGCTCATCGAAGACTTTCGCTTTGCGCAACGGCTCGGTGAGCTCAACGCCGAGCCCCGCACTATAGCGATTACGGGAACACACGGGACGGTTGGCGCTGCTGTAGCCTCGCAACTCGGCACCTTGGGTCATACCGTCGTGCCTCTAGTGCGCTCCTCCCCGGGCGCCGGCGAACGCTTGTGGCGCCCAAACATTCCCGCCAAGGATTTATTGGAGGGAATCGATGTTCTCATCCACCTAGCCGGGGAGCCAATCTTCGGTCGTTTTAACACCGCTCACAAGGAGGCGATCCGGGATTCGCGCGTGGGCCCCACTCACCTGTTGGCCCAGCTTGTAGCCCAGACACCGTCCGTGTCAGCGATGGTCTGCGCCTCCGCCATCGGCATCTACGGTCCGGACCGGGGCGACGAGGATCTCACCGAAGAATCGGAGCGTGGGGATGGTTTCCTCGCCGACGTCGTGGGGGCGTGGGAGGAGGCCTGCGCGCCGGCGCGCGAGGCGGGAAAGCGCGTGGTGAACCTGCGCACCGGCATAGTGCAATCAGCCAACGCGGGTATCCTCCCGCTGCTACGTGCATTGTTTTCTACTGGACTCGGCGGCGCGTTCGGCAAGGGCACCATGTGGAATAGCTGGGTTGCACAGGACGATCTTTCAGACATGTTTGTCCGCGCCGCACTCGACTCAGAGTGGCAGGGCGCGATCAACGGGGTCTCCCCGCAGCCGGTGCTCAACCGAGACTATGTCGACGCCCTCGGCGCCCTGCTCCACCGTCCCACCTTCATCCCCATTCCCAGCGTCGGGCCCGCCCTGCTGCTGGGTAAGGAAGGCGCACGCGAGCTCGCACTGGCTAACCAGAAGGTGGTGCCCAGCCGGCTGGAGAATCTGGGCCACGTCTTCCGCTACCCAGAGCTAAAACCAGCGCTTGCCCACGAACTCGGCGGCGAACAGCTCGTCGATGCCCCCACCTGCGCACCCGAGGAGGACGGCTCCGGTAGTGTCGGGGCCGGAAAAGATTAAGAAATATGTAGCAAGTAGCAAAGTGAGTAGAAGAATTGACGGACACCACTAATCACGACGACACGCAGCAGCGCCAGCTGCAGCCCGACACCCCCATCGAGGAGGTCACCCTCGAGCGCATCGCGGAGATCTTTGAGTCAGAGAACTTGGAGTACCGCATCGAAGAGCAAAAGACCCAGGACGGCCAGACGGTCAACCTTCTGCGCACCGGTTTCTCCAACGCCGCCATTGCCTTCCAGCTCGTTGGCTCCTCACTCATCGTCGATTCCGTGTGGCGCGGCTCGGTCCCCGCCTCTGAGGGACCTGCGCTCCTCATGCACATCAACGCGTGGAACCAGGGCCATTTCACCCCGACTTTCCGCTTCTTCGAGGCGCCCGACAACGCCCTGGCGGTGTCTGGTGCGCGTGATCTCGACGTGACACATGGCGCCTCCCGCAACCAGCTTGGCGCGTTCGTCATGTCTACCTTGGATGCCGTGTTGCAGTCCTTCGAGTGGATTGAACAGCAGTACCCGCAGCTCGTTACCTGGAAGGAGCACAACCATGACTAATCCGACAACCACCGCCGCCGAAGACCCGCACGCACTGCCGGAGGTCACCCTCGACCGCATCATCGAGGCGATGAAGACCTTCGACATCGAACTCGAGCCAGTCACCGGCCGCGACGATGCCGCCACTGCAAACCTCAACGGTCTGCCCTGCATGTTCGCCGTGTTGGAGAGCGTTGCCATCGTGCGCTGTGATGTGCCGACGGACGTCAACTACGCCAAAGCTGATGCAGGCCTTTTCCTGGCGGCCAACCAGATCAACTCCGTGGCCATGGGTGCCCGCGCGGTGATCGCGGACTTCGACGGCATGCTCCTCGTTCGCACTGAAGCCGACCTTCCATTCGCGGCCGGGATGACCGACGAACAACTCGCAGCCGCACTGCGCGCCTCCGTGGACGGCGTCATCAACGCCCAGAACGCCATGGTCGCCGCCGCCGAAGAAATGGCCAAGCTCGGGTCCGAGTCCGCCGCGCAGGCAGGCGAGGGATCCGAGGACGCCCAGGGTGAACAGCAGTGACCGATCTCCACGTGGTTGAGCCGGTCACCATCGACCGGTTGGCGCAGTTGTGCGAGCTTATCGACGCCGACTATGCCCTCGTCGAGGCAGCACCGGAAGCCACCGAGGACGCTGACACTGGCGACACCGCATCCGCGCGGCGCGTGCTGCAGACCGGTGTCCCCCATATCGCGGTGCACTGTGACCTTGACGCCGAGGGTGACGTGTTGAGCGCCTTCGCCTCCTGGGAAGGCACGCTTCCCGCACACCTGGAGCAAGACGTGGCCGCCGCCGTGGCGGAGCTGAACTGGGCTAGCGTTGCACCGACGTTGAGTTACCTCGTGGAAGAGGATGCAAAGGGAAACGAGGAAATCCACCTAGGAGCCAACCGCGCCATGGCTGTGGGCGAAGGCCTCTCCTTGGCCCAGCTGGGCCACTTCCTGCTGAGCTCGCTCGCCAGCTTCGCGGAAATCTTCGATATCGTGGCGCAGCGCTTCCCGCAGGCAGTCACCTGGGATAAGGAGGAGCAAGCATGAGCCACAACTCGACAACGAACCAGAATGCATCCGTAGGTTCCGATCCCTTCGATATCATGTCCGGCTCACCACTGCCCGCCGTGAGCCGGGATCGCGTGCTCACCGCGCTGAACAGCACCGAACTGGACATGGCGGCCACTGCGCACCCGGAGGATGCGACTGCCGCAGTTGCCCGCCTCAACGATCTGGACTGGGTCATCACCGTGGAAGAGGGCCTCGTGCGCATCGAGTGCGTACTCTCCACGCAGCTCAACGCCGACATGCTCCCCATCTTCCACGTCCTGTGCAATGAGTTCAATGCAGGCGCATTCGATGGGCGCGCGCTCGTCGGGCTGGTCGAGGATGAGGTGGAGCTGCGCGGTGACGCCTGCTTCGTCACCACTGCCGGACTGAACGAAGACCAGCTCTTCCACGCGCTTAACGTGGGCGTCATCAATGCCCAAGAAGCTCTGCTCTCTGTTCTCGATACCTTCAACGCCGCGGCCCGTGAACTTGCCCGCGACGTCGATGACGCAGAAAGCGACTAGCTCTTAGTCGGCGTCCTTAATGCGCTGGCGCTCTACTTCCGGATCAAAGTCGGGCGCTGGCCATTCCAGGTCCAGGTGGCGTAGGAGATCCACGATGAGGAACTTCAGCGCCATCCGGGCATACTTTTTATTATCGGTGGGGATGACGTACCAGGGTGCGTAGTTTTCATCTGTGCGCCGAATGGCATCCTGATAGGCCGCCATGTAGTCATCCCAATAGGCCCGCTCTTCCACATCGGAAGGGTCATATTTCCAGAACTTGTCCTCCCGTTCCGTGCGCTCCAGTAGGTTCTTCTTCTGCGCGTCCTTGGACAGATGCAAGAAAACCTTGATGACTTTGACGCCCTTCGCCGTCAGATCCAGCTCATAGTCGCGGATGGCTTCGATGCGTCGGTCCACTTCTTCTTCATCGACCCACTCGTGTACGCGTTGGATGAGGACATCTTCGTAGTGCGAGCGATCAAAGGCCACGATTTGCCCCGGCTGTGGGTCATGCTTGCGGATGCGCCACAAGAAGTCGTGTTCTAATTCCTCCTCGGTGGGCTTACCAAAGCTCACGGTCGTGGTTCCCTGAGGGTCAAAGGTGTTCAACACGTGGCGGATAGCCCCGCCCTTGCCCGAGGTATCCATGCCCTGCAAGACAATGAGCACCGCTGGGGCGTCCTCACCATAGCTGCGACCATTGGCAAAAAGCCGCTCTTGGAATTCATACAGCTCATCATCGTACTTGGAGAAGCGAGCGGCGAGCTCCTCCTTATCGCCGTCAAAACCGGGGGTTGCCGAAGCATCGACCGAATCAATCTGAAAATTCTTGCCAGCGCGCAGGGACAGTGCGTCCTCAATCTTGAATTTCGCCATGGGTCCCACCCTACCCAGGCGCTGTCTAAGCACCCAGAGTGAACAAGCCTCGCAGCAATGCGCTGAGCGCCCCCAAGCTTGCCAGCGATAGCGAGAGCTTATGCGCCTTGTCCCGTGAGACCCGTCCTGCAATCTTCTTACCTAGGAAGATGCCAATGCACATGCCAACGACGCCGCAGGGCCACACCAGCCAGTGCAAGCCCTCAAAACCGCCGGATCCCAAGAAGAATTTGGTCAACACCGACGACAGGCCGCCAATGAAGAAGCAGGGCTGTAGGGTTGGCGCGAGGACCTCCTTGGGCCACCGCGCAGCCTGCGCATACACAGTGATGACCGGGCCGGCCACGCCCGCAAGCGTGTTGGTGAACCCACCCAAGATGCCCGCGGAAATGGCTGGGCCCGTACCGCGCATCTCCGGGACGAACTTTCGCCCGAAGACCACCACACCCAACGCGATCAACAAGGCCGCGCCAACGAGTACCAACAATGCTGCGGTATCAGTACGCGCGATGAGCAGGGCTGCCGGGATCGAGCCGAGGATCATGAAGGGGCCGATGCGCAGCCACTTTCCCCAATCCACATTCTCACGCATCGAATAGGTCGTGAGAACAGCGTTAAGGCAGGCCAAAACATTGATGACCATGATGCCTTCCACCGGGCCGAGGAAGAGGGTCAGGATTGGTCCACCAATGAGGCCAAGGCCCATGCCGGATACTCGTTGCAGGCAGGAGCCAGCTAGAACTGTGAAGAGAACAACGAGCGGTATTGCCAGTACAGACATGTCCCCTTAGCCTCGGTACCGTTCCATGACAGCAGCAGCCACATGCTCCGGGAACATACCCGTGACGTCGCCTCCGTAGTGTGCCACCTGCTTGCACAGCGAGGAGGAAATGTAGCCGTACTTCTCATCTGTTAGCAAGAAGACCGTATCGATTCCGGAAAGGCGCCGGTTCATCTGCGCCATGGGCAGCTCGTATTCATAGTCCAAGGAGGAGCGAAGGCCCTTCACAATCGTGTCTATGCCATGCGCGCTGGTGTAGTCCACGAGCAGACCGCCCCACCAGTCCACCTCGATTTCCGGGGCGACGGTACGGCGAATCAAATCCACGCGCTCCTCCACGCTGAACAACCCGGAAGGCTTGTCTGGGTTGCCCGTCACCAGCACCGTGACCTTGTCAAAGAGCTCGCTCGCACGGTTAAACACGTCAACGTGCCCTAGCGTGATGGGATCGAAAGAGCCGGGGCATACGGCGTGGGTCGGCATGGCTAGTCCTCCTGGTTGTCGGTGTGATTGGTGTCCGAGGTCTCCGCGTCGCGGTGATAAATCGCCATATCAAAACGCGCGATACCGAAGGTCCGCTTCTTGAGCTTCTGACCGGTGGGCTCGAAACCTTCCGGCCATTGTGTCTGTGGGGAATCTACATGGCGCTCGATGACAACAATCGCGGCATCATCCAGCACCGGCTCGATCGCCGCGAGAAGTCCGTCGACGTCATCGAAGCTATACGGCGGATCCGCGAGCACCATGTCGAAATAGCCGCGCGGTGCGGTGGCCAGGTAGGAGGAGGCATTCATTTCTCGTACCTCGACGCGCGGGTGCTTGACCTCCCCAATGTTGTGGCGGATGACTTTTACGGCCGCGGCGTTGTTCTCCACGAGGACGACTTCTTCGGCACCGCGGCTGGCCGCCTCCAGACCCAGCGCACCTGAGCCCGCAAACAGATCCAGCACGCGGGAATCAATGAAACCCCAACGCACGTTCAGAGATGAGAAAAGTCCCTCACGGGCACGGTCGGACGTGGGCCTCGTCCCGGCTTCGGGCACCTTGATGGTGCGCCCGCGGGCCTCCCCGGCGATGATTCTGGTCATGGCTTCTACCCTATCTCCCCTGTCCCAGCCGCGGAGACTCCCCTAGTTCTTCTCCAAAAATCCCTGCTCATCGGCGCTCAGATTGTGCGTCAACTGCTCCGCCAGGTCAGGATTGCGCTCAACCAATGCGGCGGCATCGGCATGCGTGCGCTCGATGATGTCCCTGTCATAAACAAGGTCGAGCAGTTTGAGCGTGCGCTTCGTGCCGGATTGGAGTGTTCCTAAGATGTCGCCTTCGTGGCGTTGCGTGAGATCCAATTCGGCAAGGTCAAAGCCGGACGGCGTATCCGCAATGGCTTTGATGCGCCGAAAGGACTTGCTGTCTGGCTCGGCCAGCGTATGCAGCAAACACACGGATTCGTTTCCCCCGCGGCCCACGCGCCCGCGCAGCTGATGCAACTGCGAAACTCCAAAATTCTCCGATTCACGGATGAGCATGACGGTGGCGTTGGGCACATCGACGCCGACCTCGATGACCGTGGTGGCCACGAGGACGTCAATCTCCCCGCGGGCGAATCGCTCCATCACCTCATCCTTATCCGGCATCTTGCCGTGGAGCATCTCCACTCGAAGCCCGCGAAAAGGCAGGTTGCGCAATTGCACAGACATGGTTTCCACCCCGCCCTCGCCTTCAATTCGCGGGCAGACGATATAGGCCTGGTGGCCTTTGCTCACCTCTTCGCGAATGCGCTCGATGGCGCGGCGCACCCATTCCGGTTTCCATTCAGGCACCACCGCCGAGAGGATGGGTTTGCGCCCACCGGGCAGCTCCTTGAGCGTCGAGACTGCCAGGTCACCGAAGACGGTCATGGCAATGGTGCGCGGAATGGGGGTTGCTGTCATCACCAGTACGTGCGGGCTGATGCCCTCACGCGTCTTGGTGCGTAGACTATCGCGCTGCTCCACGCCGAAGCGGTGTTGCTCATCCACGATGACCAGGCCAAGATCGAAAAACTCCACGCTGTCCTGGATGATGGCGTGGGTGCCGATGACGATATCGGCCTCACCAGAAACAATCTCCAGCAGAGCCTTGCGCTTCTCCGCCGTCTTCATCGACCCCGTCAAGACCGTTACGGTGACACCATCCGGAACGCTGGCGCTTATCGACGCCCCATGCTGCGCCGCCAGCACCTCCGTCGGTGCCAAGAGCGCGGCCTGCTTGCCGGCGTCTACCGCTTGCAGCATGGCGCACGTGGCAACGAGCGTTTTTCCCGAACCCACCTCGCCTTGCAGCAGTCGCATCATGGGCGCGGTGCCGCAGAGATCAGCATCGATTTCGGCGATGACGCGGCGTTGGCCGTCGGTTAGCGCAAAGGGCAGCTCAGAAAGCAGCTCATCGCGGTAGCCCTCCAGAATGGCCGGCATTGGGGTTGCCGTGCGCGCCTTGACGTCACGCTGACGGAGGGCCATGACCAACCCGATCGACAAGGCCTCGTTGTATTTCAGGCGCTGGATGGCGCGTTCCGGCCCGCTATCTCCCGGCTCGTGGATTTCGCGCACTGCCTGATCGAGCGTCACCATCATCCGATAGTCCAGCGGCTCCGGAATAGGCGGGGTGTGTTCGAGCACCTTGTGGATGGCACCCATGATGTACCACGACGTCACCTTCCCGCTGGCCGGGTAGACGGGGATCCATTCACGTTGCAAGAAGGTGTCTAGTGAACCGAACTGGGAGAGCTTCTTGAGTGAGCCTGTCCCCTGCCCGGTTGCGCTATCCAGTAGGGACTCCTGATAGCGGCCGGGATCAAGGATGAGAAAGTCGGGGTGCTGCAGGCTGGGATATCCGCGAAAGTACTTCAGCTTGCCGGAGAGCATGACGCGCATACCTCGGCCCAGCACGCGCTGGACGTAGTGCGCGTTAAAGAAGGAGGCTTGGACTCCGTTATCCATGTAGAGGATAAACACCATGGCTTTAGAGGTGTGCTTGACGCGGGCCTCCTCGATGACGCCGGTGATGGTGACGTGATCTCCGTCCTCGGCACCGCCGAGGCCCACGTCCTTGTTGTGGCGGATATAGTCACGCGGATAATGGCTAAGCAGCTCCCCGCACGTGGTGTAGCCGAAGGCACGCTTGAACGCCGCGGCATCCTTCTTTGCCAGTACTTCCGTCAGCGCCCGATCGTCTTGCCATCCCAGCATGGTCTACTCCACCCCGATCTCCGTGCGCAATCCGGGAACTCGAAGCACAACGACGTCGACGCCAAGCATTTGCGTCAACTCTTCGGCATTGATGTCACAGCCGGACAACACAGTGATTTGTTCGCCCCCATAGGCCAACTGGGTGCGGCATGCCGCGATGATGCCGTCGAGGCTTTCTGTTTCCGGATGAGCCACCCGCATGGAACGCGCGGCATCGGACATAGCGGCCACTACTTCGGCCGAACGAGAGGGGTTGGGCGAATACACCGATAGCGCGGCGAGCCCGGCCACGATGGAGCCAGTCGGTATGACTGTCGCCCTGCCTGGATCCCCACCGCACCCGTTGGGCAGGAAAAGATCGCCTACCGCAGCGTTCTCTAGATCCTCGCCGGGCCCAATTGCTCGCGCCCCAGCCTTCTCAAATAGCTCCCGCGCGGCCCCTTCGGGCACCGCAGCAAAAATGCGCCGCTGTGGGCTCTCGCCCTCGCTGTGCTTCGTGGCGCACGCCCCCGCCTCTGCGGGCGGCAGCGCTTCGAGCCGCAGGTTGCTGACCTTTCCCAGGCCGTAGGCCGTTTCGATCACCGTGCCGGCCTCCGGACTATGGATGTGAACGCTGCCAGAGGTGTCCGTCGCCCGCGCGATGACGAGGCTATTGCCCAGCGAGGCCAAGGCTTGTTCAACCTCAGCGAGGTTTCCCTCAAAGAAGAAGACGGCTTCGATCTCTGCAAGCTCCTCAGGTTTCTCTGGCGCCGAAACGCTCAACGGCTGGTTGGCGGGTTCTTCACCGGTGACCTGTGCAAGCAGGCACTCCAGCAGAATCACGAAGCCGGTACCGCCGGCATCCACGACACCCGCCTCGCGCAGCGCGGGCAGTTGCGACGGAGTCTGCGCCAAGGCCTGCCGTGCGGCGTCTAACGCCGCAACCAGGATGCCGTGCAGCTGGGCACCGGGCTGCCCGGCGGCCTCACTGGCAGCGGCCGCTGCAGCGCGCAAAACGGTGATGATGGTGCCTTCTACTGGGGCGGCAAGCGCGCGGTCGACCAACGTGACAGCCAGCGTCAAAGCATCAGCGAGGACCGCGCCATCCACGCGCGAGTCCGTTGTGGCATCGGCAACGCCACGCAGCACCTGCGAGAGCACCATCCCCGAGTTGCCGCGGGCACCGCGCACCGAGCCGATGGCCAATGCTTCGGCGACGTCCGCCTCACCCTTATCGGCCTCCGCCAAGGCGGACTCCATGGTGTGCGCCATGTTGGATCCCGTGTCCGAATCGGGCACCGGGAAAACGTTGAGGGCATTGATTTCAGCGCGGCGGCGCTGCAGCTCCTCCACGGTTCGTGCGGCCCACTCGTGCAAGCCACGAGCATCCAACTCGGCGGGATATGACATGGTGGCTAGTTTACAAGCGCCAGTCCACCGCGGGGACGCCACGGGCCTCTAAGGCCGCGTTTGCGCGGGAGAAAGGGCGCGAGCCGAAGAAGCCACGCCGCGCTGACAGCGGCGAGGGATGCGGGGAAATAATGCAGTCCGTGCCCGGTAGGAAGGCCTGGCAGGACTGGGCGTCGCGGCCCCACAGGATGGCCACGATATCGCGCCCTGCCAGCGCCCTAATGGCTGCCTCGGTAATCGCCTCCCACCCGAGCCGGCGGTGCGAGCCCGCCTGGCCCGGGGCCACGGTGAGTACCCGGTTGAGCAGTAGCACGCCCTGGTCAAACCAGGCCCGCAGGTCACCATCGGCGCGGCCGGGGATGCCGAGGTCGGCGCCAAGCTCGGCGTAGATATTCTTCAGCGAACGCGGGGCCGGAACACCCGGCCGCGTGGAAAAGGACAAGCCCATGGCATGCCCCGGTGTGGGATAGGGATCCTGGCCCACGATGAGCACCCGCACGTCCTCGAGGGGCATCGACAGGGCGGCAAAGACGTCCTCGGCCGGCGGCAAGAACGCTGCCCCAATCTCACGCTCGATGCGTGGGAGGTTGTCCTCCAAGGCCTGCCTGATGTGCGGCATCCACGAATAGTGGATGTGAGAAGTATCGATGTGGCTCACGCAAATCCCTCCCAGCCCTCGCTATAGCGAGGTTCCTCTCCGTCAATGGTCACGCCGGTGCCGCGCATCACTCGGCCAATTTCCCGGAACCCGGAGGGGGCAGCCTTAAACGTCGTAGCCAACAGCGTGTGGTCCTCCCCACCCGCCAAGACCCACTCCCAAGGGTCGATGCCGAGCACCGCACCGGCGGCGGCCACAAGCGGATCGGGAGCAATGGCGCCGCGGTCAAAATCGATGCGCACCCCGGAGCGCTCAGCCAAGTGCCCCACATCGCGCACGAGACCATCCGAGTTATCCGTCATCGCGGTCGAGCCGGTTGCCCGAGCGATGACGCCGCGCCCGGGTGCGAGGGTGGGCGCGCAGTGGGCGTCGATCAACGGCCAGAGCTCGTCCAGCTCCGGGGGCAGCGCGCGGCCATAACGTTGCAAGAGGGCCAAGCCCGCCCCGGAATACCCAATCTTGCCGTGCGCCACTAGCTTCTGGCCCGCACGCGCACCATCCAGAGTCAACGGTGCGCCGCTTCCGCCCAAAGAGCCCATCGCTGTGACGTTGATGACCAGGCTGTCGCTGCGGGTCAAATCACCGCCGACCAGCTCAGCGTTGTACACCGCGCAGCGCTCAGCAATGCCTTGCGCGATCCCACGCACGAAATCCACCGGGGTATCGCCCGGGGCGGCGATCGCCAGAAGCGCTGCAGTGGGCCGAGCCCCCATTGCCTCAATATCGGCAAAGTTGCGCACGATGGCCTTGTGACCGACTTCCGCGGCGGTGGACCAGTCCCGCCGAAAATGCCGGCCCTCCACCATCATGTCCGTCGAGGCCACAGTGCGCGAATTAGGCGCCGCCGGATAAAGCACCGCGGCATCATCGCCGTTGAGTGCACTCGGCGCTGCGGTGACGATTTCATGGATAACGTGCCGTTCGCCGGCTTGGTCGAGGGTATGGGATAAACCCACCGTCACGGACTCCTTTTCCTTGCGCAGATGGCGCACCATTCTGGCACGCCTTCAACGTTCGTTCTTCTTGGGCTATCAGCGATAGGATAAGCCCCTATGGATACCCAATTTAACCGCACCGCTATATACATCTCACTCGGGATTGCCATCGCGATGGTCTTCGCGGTGATTTTTGGGGCAAAGTACGTCATCACCAGCGCCGCGCAACAGCCGGTCGCGCTGCCTCCCACTCCGTCTGAAGCAGCGGACTCCCCCGAATGCGCCGCTGTCGTCGACTCTCTGCCGGAAAAGCTCATGGGATACTCACGGGTCGAACTCGTCGACCCAGCCCCGGCGGGTGCCGCAGCCTGGACGAAGAGCTCGGAGGACAAAGTAACCCTGCGCTGTGGCGTTGACCTGCCGCAGCAGTTTACGGATTATTCCCAGACCATCGAGGCCGACGGCGAATCCTGGTTGCAGGTCATTGACGCCACCCCCGGCTCGAACCTCACGACGTGGTACAGCACCCAGCGCACTCCTGCGGTCGCCGTGACTACGTCTACAGGCGACGCACATTCCGACGCCCCGCAAGGGCTAACAGAAGCCCTCAACAAACTAGATAAAAAGCCTCAAGACCCCAATCCGGCACCGCTATCCAAACTCAAGGCAGGTCCGGATTCCATGTGCCCCGCGCTGGACAAGGCTCTGCCAGACTCACTCGCGGAGGGCTATACGCGCCGCACGGATGCTGGCGCTAAGAACACCTGGGTCTACAGCGCGCCGGGCCATGAGGAAATAGTCGTGCGCTGCGGTGTCGCCGCTCCGGAGAACTACCGCGCGGGCGTTCAGCTCCAGCAGGTTAACGACGTCCCTTGGTTCGAGGACACCACGCTGGCGGAAGGCACCACGGCCGGCACGTGGTTCGCGCTCGGCCGCGCGGAGGACCTCGCGCTGTCTGCCCCGCAAGAAGCGGCGAACTCGGCACTGGTGCGGCTTAGCGACGCCCTCGTTGAAGCCACCCCCGCTCAGTAGGTGTCGCGGCCTCTTTCTTCACCACCTTCCTTTCGCGCACTGCTCAGGGACTAGGAACGCGCGAGAGCGGTCTGGATGAGAGTATCGAGCAGCTCGGCGTAACCCACTCCCACGGCGGCGAAGACCTGCGGGTACATCGAAATCGGCGTGAATCCAGGGAAGGTATTGATCTCGTTGATGCAATAAGAGTCTTCGCTAACGAAGAAATCCACGCGCGACAGCCCCGTTGCGCCCAGCGCCCGGAAGGCCTCGATGGCGCGCTGACGCAGCTCGTCGATGAGCTCCGCGCTCAGCGGCGCAGGAATCGCCGCCGACACTCCCTCATCGATGTACTTGGCGTCGAAGTCATAAAAGCCTTCCTCCGACTCGGTGGTCCCCAAAAGCTTGGCCGGAACAGAGGCTTGCAGGCTTCCGTCCGGGTGCTCGAGGACGCCCACCTCAACCTCGTCTCCGCGGATCTCTGGCTCGACTAGGACCTTGTCATCGGACTCATAAGCCAGGGCCAGCGCCGCGTCAAAATCTTCCCACGCGGAAACCTTGGAGACACCGATGGAGGAACCGCCCCGCGCCGGCTTCACGAAGACAGGCAAACCAAGGCGCTCTTTCTGAGCATCATTCAGCGTATCTCCACCGCTAAGCACTTCTTGGGGTGCGACGGGAAGACCTTCGGCCACCAGGAGCTTCTTGGTGAACTCCTTGTCCATACCCACCGCAGAGGCCAGTACGCCCGCGCCGACGTAGGGGATTCCGGAAAGCTCAAAAAGGCCCTGCACCGTGCCATCTTCCCCATAGGGTCCATGGAGAACTGGAACGATGACATCCACCTCTGTGTAGTGCTCGTGGCGGGTGACATTGTGGATGCGCCCGCGTGTTGCGGGGTTGAGGGATAGCGCCAACTCATCGTGGAGTTCCACCTCAGGCAGGCGCCCATCGACGATGGCAAGGCCCGCGCGGTTGCCCTGGGTCCAGGTGCCTTCCCGCGTGATACCGATCGGCACGACCTCATACTTTTCTGGATCTAGGTGCTCCATGATCGCGCCGGCGGAAATGCATGACACCGAGTGCTCGGAGCTGCGGCCGCCGTACACAACGGCTACGCGCACAGGTTTCGCTTCAGTCATACCGAGCAACTTTACTCGGCTTTACTCAGCTTTCTTGGTACGACCCATCAGAGCGACGATCATGTCGTCGACAGTCACGCCACGGTGACACACTCCATAGACCGCCTGGGTAATGGGCATCTCCACGCCCGCGCGCTGCGCCAACCTAAAAATGGAATCGGAAGAGATAACGCCTTCCGCGACCTGCCCGTTGGTAGCCGCGGTAGCTTCCTCCAGAGTCCCGCCCTGGCCAAGGCGGTAGCCAAAGGTACGGTTGCGCGAGAGCGTCGAGCTGCACGTCGCCACAAGGTCACCCATTCCAGCTAGACCAGAGAAGGTAAATGGATCCGCGCCCAGTTTCACACCAAGGCGGGTAATCTCAGCAAGCCCGCGCGTGATAATGGTCGCCATCGTGTTATTGCCCAACCCCTTGCCAGCGGCCATACCACACGCAAGAGCAATAACGTTCTTGCAGGCGCCACCAATTTCTGCGCCGATAACATCGGTGTTGGTATAGGGGCGGAAATATGGAGCGGCAGCTGCGTGCTGGACGGCCTCCGCGCGGGCAGCATCGCTGCAGGCAATAACCGTAGCGGCCGGCTGCTCCTGAGCCACCTCCTTGGCCAAGTTGGGCCCTGAGAGCACGGCAATGCGGTCAACGGATACGCCGGCGGCGTCCGCGATGACCTCGCTCATCAAGTTAAGCGTAGCTTTCTCCACGCCCTTCGAGATTGAGACCAAGGTAGCGTCCTCCGGCAAGAGCGGCGCCCATTTCTCCAGGTTTCCGCGAAGGGTTTGGGAAGGAACGCCGAAGATGACGATGTCTGCAGTTTTCAGAGCAGCGGCGGGTTCGGTGGTTGCCCGGATCGACTCAGGCAGTAAGAGCTCCGGGAGATAGTCCGGGTTTTCGTGGCGCGTGTTGATGGTGTTTGCCAGTTCCTCGCGGCGCGCCCACAAGCGGACGTCATTGCCGGCGTCAGCAAAGACTTTCGCCAGCGTGGTTCCCCACGAACCCGCGCCCATTACTGCCACGTTTGCCATGTGCCACCTCACGATCAATTCCACTGCATCGACTTTTCCCATTAAAGCACGCCCGGCATTGAAATACGTTCGGCGCGTAAAGCTGCATCGTGGCGGCGAGTGGAGGAAGATGGAGAAGGTCACAAGCTACAGGCACAAAGGAGCAGCATGCCCAAGGCAAAGAACATGCATGAGACGGATAAAGATATCCGATCGGAGGTCTTCATCTCTGGTCGCCACCAGGAGATCCCTGTCGATCCGGCGGATGAGTTCAAGCGGACGACGCTTGCCGCTGGTGCGGTTCTCTGGCGTGGGGATCCACACGATCCGGAGGTTGCTATCATCCACCGCCCGCACTACGACGATTGGTCGCTGCCTAAGGGCAAGGTCGATCCGGGCGAATCCCTTCCCGTCACCGCCGCGCGCGAGATCTTCGAGGAAACCGGCTACACCGTGCGCCTGGGCAAGCTCATTGGCAAGGTGGCTTATCCCGTTCAAGGACGCACGAAGGTTGTCTACTACTGGCTGGCACGTGTACTCGACGGCGAATACACCACGAATTCGGAGACCGATGAGCTGCGTTGGATGACAATCGACGAGGCCTGCACGCTGCTCTCCTATGACGTTGATACGCAGGTGCTGGCGAAGGCTAAGAAGCGCCTACGCCTGGCTCCGACGACGCGTGTGCTGTATGTGCGCCATGCACGCGCTCACCAGCGCCGCTCCTGGGAGGGCGATGATGACCTGCGCCCGCTGGACAAGAAAGGCCGCCGCCAAGCAGAGATGCTCGTGCCGATGCTCACGCCTTTTCACCCGACCGCCATTTACAGCGCCCCGCCGCAGCGCTGCCAGCACACCGCTGCCCCGTTGGCGGATGAGCTCGGCATGGACATCGCTGTGAACAAAGCATTCGGCGATGATGTTTTCACCGAATCGCCTGACGACGCCCGCGCGGCCTTCCAGCGCGTTGTTGACGGTGGCGGTGTCCCCGTCATCGTGAGCCAGGGACTAACCATTCCGGGGATTATCGAATCCTTCGCGCCGAAGTTCATCACGACTCCCATCGACGAGCTCAAGTTCAAGAAGGCTTCGGTGTGGGTGCTCTCCTTCAACGACGGTGAGCTTACCGGCGCAGACTACCTAGCTAGCCCGCTGCCCGTGCGATAAGCACTACATCGCCACTTCACCAGGTACCTTTCGCCGCCCTGCTGTTCTATTCCCACCGCACAGCAGGGCGGCGCTGCATAGCGCGGGTGAAAAGGACCATCCCCAAAGCCCAGATCGGGTAGGCGGCAAGGAAGCCGACGATGGGGATAAATATGACAAAGCTCGTGATGAGGGAACAGACCAGAATAAAGAGCAGGGATTGACCCAGGTTCTCAATGACCAAGTTCAAAGCCTCCCGGAAGCACTCCATGAGAGGCTTATCCGGGGCATCAGCCTTGATGACAGGCGCTGGCCACAGAAGCGCAAAGAGAATCAGTCCGGGGAAGCCGCCCGCAATTGTTCCGAGCATTGCCAAAATAAAGAAGCAAGCATAGACGCCGGCGCAACCATTCAGCTGGGCAAACCTAAAGTAGTCGCGGAAGGTGACCTTCTCCCCATCAGCGATCTTCCGGGAGCCATTAAAGAGGTTCGCCATCAGCCAGAAAAGATAAGCGAAGGCGGCTAGCCCCATGACAACCATGAGAGGGATCCCCACGGTAGTCGCTAAAGGCTCGATGTCCGTGCCATTTCCTTCCATTACTGCGAATACACCGCCTACAACGGTTCCCGGCACAAGAAGAAGAGCAAACGTGATAATGAGATGCACCAGCATGGCCAGCATTCCTGGCACCGGTTGCTTTAAGTAGCCCTTGAATGACTGGCCCAGAATATCCATGGCGTCAATGGGCGGCGCTCCTGCCCCGCCGGGTGGGTTGCCAGGTACTGCGCCGGGCTGGTGGTACCCGTAGCTTCCTGTCTGCTGGTAGCCGTAGCCGTTGGGTTGCTGGTAGCCGTAGCTCCCGGGCTGGTGATAGTCGTAGCCACCGTACCCGGTGCTGCCGCCGAATTGATTGCCGTTCTCTCTGCTAAAGCCGTCAAAAGGATTAGTCATGCTGAGGATGTTAACGGCGCTATGTGCACCGCGCCACAGGAGGCGGGGAATACTACCCCACCGGTGCCGCCTCCGCTAAGACGCAAGGACGCGCGGTTTGAATCCCGGGCGCTTGGATTCAAAGGCATCGATATCGTCCTCGTTACGCAAGGTCAGGCCGATGTCGTCGAGCCCCTCCATAAGGCGCCAACGGGTGTAGTCATCGATATCGAAGGTATAGCTATTGCCGCCCACGGTGACCGTGCGCGCCTCCAAGTCGACGGTGGTTTCGGTCTCCCCGGCCTCCAACTGCTTCCAGATGAGCTCAATATCTTCTTGTTCCATGAGTCCCGTCAGCAAGCCTGCTTTACCGGAGTTGCCGCGGAAGATATCTGCGAAGCGCGAGGAGAACACCGCCTTGAAGCCGAATTCCGCAAGCGCCCACACAGCATGCTCACGAGAAGAACCGGTACCAAAGTCCGGGCCTGCGAAGAGCACGGAGCCCTCTTTAAACGGTTCTTGGTTGAGCACGAAGTTCTTATCGCTGCGCCAATTGGAGAACAGGCCGTCGGCAAAGCCGGTGCGCTTCACGGATTTCAGGTAACGCGCGGGAATAATCTGGTCGGTGTCCACATTGGAGACACGCAGCGGAACGCCGACGCCCGTGTGAGTAATAAACTTCTCCATTGTCTTTTTCCTTTCCTTAAACGCCGGCGACGGCGGAATCGTCGATGTCTGCTGGTGCGGCCAGGTGGCCCAGAACGGCAGTTGCCGCGGCGACGGCCGGGGACACCAGGTGGGTGCGGCCACCAGGGCCCTGACGGCCCTCAAAGTTGCGGTTGCTTGTCGACGCCGACCTCTCCCCCGGCTTCAGCTGGTCCGGGTTCATGCCCAAGCACATCGAGCAGCCAGCGGTGCGCCACTCGGCGCCGAAGTCGGTGAAGATCTTGTCCAGCCCTTCCTCCTCAGCCTGGGCCTTGACCACGGCCGAAGACGGAACCACCATCATGCGGGTATCAGCCGCGATGCTGCGCCCCTTGACCACTTCGGCGGCCGCGCGCAGATCCTCGATGCGCGCGTTCGTGCACGATCCAAGGAAGACCGTGTCGATCTGGATATCGCGCAGCGGCGTGCCGGGTTTCAGGTCCATGTAGGCCAAGGCCTTCTCGACGGCGGCTTTTTCGCCGTCGTCGCCGCACTCCTCTGGGTCGGGCACCGCAGCGCTCAATGGCAAGCCCTGTCCCGGGTTAGTACCCCAAGTCACGAAAGGCGTCAGCGCGGAGCCGTCGATCTCCACGACGGTGTCGAATTCGGCGCCGTCGTCAGTCGGCAGCGTCTTCCAGTACTCGACGGCCGCGTCCCAATCTTCTCCTTGGGGTGCGAACTCACGGCCCTTGACGTACTCAAAAGTGGTCTCATCCGGAGCCACCATGCCGGCGCGAGCACCGGCCTCGATGGACATATTGCAGATGGTCATGCGGGCTTCCATCGACATCTTGCGAATGGCCTCACCGCGGTACTCGATGATGTGGCCTTGGCCGCCGCCGGTGCCAATCTTGGCAATGATCGCCAAAATCAAATCCTTGGCGGAAACGTCCTCCGCCAGCTCACCGCTGACCTCGATGGCCATTGTTTTAAAGGGCTTAAGTGAAAGTGTCTGGGTGGCCATGACGTGCTCCACCTCAGAGGTACCGATGCCCATGGCAATAGAACCGAAGGCGCCGTGCGTCGACGTGTGCGAGTCACCGCACACGATGGTCATGCCGGGCTGGGTAATGCCCAGCTGAGGACCCACTGTGTGAACGATGCCCTGTTGCGCATCACCCATCGAATGCAGGCGCACGCCGAACTCTTCACAGTTCTTGCGCAGCGTGGACACCTGCGTGCGGGAGACCTCATCCTTGATTTCTAAAAGGTTGCCGGACTTAATACCCACGGTCGGAACGTTATGGTCCTCAGTGGCCAGGTGCAGCTCTGGGTGGCGCATCCTACGACCGGCCAGGCGAAGACCATCGAAAGCCTGCGGGCTGGTAACTTCATGCAAGAGCTGGAAGTCAATATAAAGGAGATCGGGCTCACCGTTCTCACCTTTACGCACGACATGGTCGCGCCATACCTTCTCTGCGAGTGTCAGTTTCTCAGTCATGTGCCTCTCCACTTGAAATCTCAATTAATGGGACGTAGATTTCATTATATGGGAGAGTATAGCGCAGTATCAGGAATTAAGGTATTGGATCGCGCAGTAGCCATCATGATGGCCGCGACCAATCAACCTTCTACGCTCAACGAGCTTTGCGAGACCACCGGACTGCCTCGGGCAACGGCACACCGTCTCGCCACAGCGCTCGAGGCGCACCGAATCCTCACCCGCACCCCCGATGGAAAGTGGGGCGCTGGGCCGGCCCTACCCGGCAACCGTGATCGCATAATCGAAACCGCAGGCCCCATTATGGAGGAGCTTCTCGACGCCACCGGTGAGTCCGTCCAGCTTTACGAACTCTCCGGCACCACGCGCACGTGCATCGCCACGCGTGAGCCGGAGATCGGACTCCACAACGTGGTGCCCGTAGGCCGCCAGCTTCCACTCACCTCCGGTTCCGCCGCCCGCGTCTTCGCCGCCTTTGCTGATGTCCATGTTCCCGATGCCATCTTTAGTGAGCACGATGTCGAGCTCGCGCGCACCAACGGCTACTCCGAATCCATCGAAGAGCGCGAGTCAGACCTCGCTTCCGTTTCCGCCCCCGTCTTCGACGGCGCAGGAAACTTCATCGCCGTCCTTTCCGTCTCCGGTTCCGCCGAACGTTTCCGCCCTTCCCCGGCAGAAAAGTTCGCAGATGTCCTGGTTAACGCATCCAACCGCTTAAGTGCCGCACTCTCCAATGGCACGCCACGCGACGGCCACCGCTAAGACAACCCGCTAAGAACTGGCCACTTAGCGCAGCGCAATGCAGCGCAGAGGAGTCTAAAGCCTCGAGGCTGCGTTCCTAAATACCGAGACCGAAATACATCGCAAGGCCGCGCAGCCCTTCCGGTCCCGCGCTACTCGTCGAGGACAATGCCTCACCTGTTTCTTGGGCCACCCGGACTGGATTTCCTGGCTCCCGGTTGGGGCGGCGCGGCACCCAACCCTGATGTGGCAGGCGCGCTAGTTCATCCGCATGTGGCATGCGCGCATAATTTGAGAATGTAACTGTCCGGCCGTCCCGGTTAGCCTGGGTAATCCCCTGGTAGATGCCCACAACGCCCGGCTGCCCTGGGACGGACACTGCTCCACCGCTATCCCCAGGCGCCAGCGACACATCGGCCGCATAGTTCATGCCCGGAAAGACACCCGGCCCCTTCACCGCGGTGCCACACTGACGCGACGCGGCCTGTCCGTCGAAGCACACCGTTGAGCCTTCACCAGGCACCGGTGCCATGCCATCCCCGGTGAGCGGGTTGCCTGCCGAATAGGTTCCGCCGGCGAATTGAATATAGGCCAAGTCATGCCCCGCTGCCCCCGAGGGCGTGAACCAACGCAACGTTCCTAGGTGCTGGCCTGCTTCGTTATACACTTGTTCGCCATTTAAGCCACAGTGCGCCGAGGTCCACGCCCGATTAGCCTCGACGTAACCAACAGTGCACAACGCGCCATCAGAAGCCGCGATCTTTTGTCCTTGCCGAACCGGCACCCCCTCAGCAGCGGTCGCGGGGGCGGCGAGAGCAAAGGCCAGCGAGCATGCGCCAGCCATGAATGCAAAGCCTGGTAAGACACGGGAAAAGCGAAGTTGCGGAGACCTTTTCATCATCACCCCACTCTAGCCTGGGCTAGGCCAATTCTCCCTTCACGCCCCGCGTTCAGCTCCGGCGATACCCCCACCCACCCCCGCTATTGAAAGTGTATTGGAAACGCGCTTTACTAACATTGACAGCTACTGAAAATGTAGTGAAAATCCCCGACCTCCAGGAGGAGCCATGACCCACACCATCCACGACGAGCACACCCACGTCCACGGCGAAGGCTGCGGCCACGTCGCCTTCCCGCACGGCGATCACACCGACTACGTACACGACGGCCACATTCATCGCGAGCATGAAGGCCACTGGGACGAGTGCGAGGCATCCGAGCACACCGTTCACGATGCCCACGAACACGAGCACGGCGAGGGTTGCGGGCACGTCGCTATTCCCCATGGCGACCACGTGGACTACCTGCATGATGGTCACCGCCACGCGGCACATGACGGCCACTGGGATTGCCACTAAGAGCTACCCCGATTCTGTTTATTGAGCTGCCCAATCTGAGTGCACGTCACTGTGATTGGGCAGCTTTCCCCGTTTTCCCCAGCGCATCGCCACACATCTCGTTAGGGTGGGCTTTATGACTTCCACGCGCGCCCACCGTCCCATCGCAGCTTTTGCAGCCATAATCACCGCCGGTGTTCTTACGGTCGGATGCTCCACGTCATCCGAGATGGCAGCGCCGTCGAGGACGGACGTGGCATCGGGTGAGCCAACGTTTGAGAACACTTACCCGGCATTTCAGCCGCTTAACGATGACGCTGAGCTTCACGTTCCGAACACTGTCGACGAGGCAGCCCCCGACGGCCCTGAACCAACCTTGCCGGACAACGCAAGCGATCAGCCTGCGGACCAGGCTCAACAACCTGACACACAGGTCCAGAGTGCACAAGGAGCCCAAGCCGCCCAACCAGCCGCAGGCCAACGCCAAACCTCTCAAACGGCACAAACGGCCACGTATAACAGCCTTTCCGAACAACTCCCCGAGGGCGACGCCAACGGCGCATCAGTCAACGTTTACGGCACGCCCGCCACTGTGTGCCAGATGGGCGATGGCTATAACATCGCTTTCGTCATGGCCGGTGCGAACACCAGTTGCGATTTCGCCCGTTCCACTGCAGGCCGTTTGATGACCTTGGCACCAAGCTCTAAAGATGACCTCCGGTCCTTCATCCCCGGACAGGTCACCGTCAACAGCCCCATTACCCAACAGAACTATTCACTGACATGCCAAACCGATGAGCACGAGGTCATTCGCTGCACCGGCGGCAATAACGCCGAGGTCCTCATCGTCTAGTCTTTAGCCCAAAGCGAAAAGGTGGCGAGCATCATGCTCGCCACCTTTTATTTTTGGCGGTTTCACGAAACTCCCTCACCAGTCTGAACCCCTGGCCTGCTAATACCCCTGCACCACAGAATTTCAGAGATTGCACCACGACCACATGACTACCAGCACTGAATTCGAAGTTACTGAGCTCTGACACATTTCTTGATGGCCGGTGAGTGCGCTTTACTCTTATTGACTGCAGCCACGATTGCCTGCATCAGCTCCACCTCTGCATCAACTTCTCGAAACCCCGTCAGGCCCTCAGCAATGTCGTCGGCTTTCAATGCCCACACCTTATTGCCATCGATGAGAGTATCTTGCCAAAACAGTGCCGAACTACCTTGTCTCACGACAACGAACGTTTGATCAACGTTTTTGTTGCGGGAATGATCTTCCAAAATCTTATCTCTATGGAAGCTCACCTTAGAAGTTCCATGCACACACAAATAAGTGCCGTCATCGCGAGCGCCAATGACGATGAAGGTGTGTGAAACAGTTGAGTCAAAAGGAGGGTTGCGATTAAACCAGAAGGCAGTACCAAGTCCAACCGTATTTCGAATGAGCTGAATAAGCTCTTGATCATCGAGCATGGTCCTTAAACCAACAAGCTCTTTCCACCCAACAATTCTTGGTCTGCGACATATGAACGCCGTGCTGCAGCGAGCACATCAGCGTCCATTGTAAAATAGTGATCTTCGTCGGGGTTCTCAAAGAAATCAATTTGATCCATTGCCACAGACTTTCTCCGACCCAGAGGTGCCAAGACCGCCTCGTGCTTTTTCCATTCGGGGTATTTATGGCTGACGTGGTTCGCAAGGAAAAAGGGATCAAAGCCGCGAAAGACGGACTCAGATTTCTGAATAAATTCTTTGTTCAACTCACTCAGATAATCTTCGCCGGGATCGCTAATGAGCTGCACTACCTCAGAATTGGCCCCAGACAGCGCGAAAATATTGTTCACGTAGTCGGAATCAATAGAAGATAGATAGCCATGCCCCGGCTTAATCAAGTCGAGGATTCGCGACGGGACAGGTCCTAACTTCATTGCTGAATATGATGTCTGGCTCACTGACCGTCCACAATTTCGAAGACTAAAGCGATCAGCCGCCCACATAAGTTTGGTAAGCAACAATCGTTTCTCAGCGTTCTTCGAGCCATTTTTGATAAGCGCTGCAACTTGCTGCGTGTTCATTACAACTTCAAGGCTAGGTCCTTGTACTGGTTCGAAATTAGCAAACAGGGGTTCCGCCATATGCGATCCTCCTTTCGTTGGTCTCCTTACAGCTTAACAGGCCCTTTGAATAGATCGTGAAATAATTCCTTTCGGCGATTTATGATGTCGCGACGTGAATAGAGACTGCAACACACAGCCGATTCCGTCCTGTCGAATACTCGTCGGCAATACACCGTTCGCGTCCCATCTGTCTGCGAACTTCGGTAGGCACGCCATACCGAGGTCAGGGCGTTTCACGAGATGCTCGCACTCTTCTTTCGCCGTGAGTCTAGGGCCTTGCGTGTGAATTCAACAGTTAGGTTCCATTCATATCTGACTAAAGGCTAGTGAGCCACTCCCTTACCGACGCGAACCCCCTCGCCTGCCACGCAGGTAAC
Source organism: Corynebacterium sp. HMSC056E09 (assembly GCF_001813425.1). Lineage (NCBI taxonomy): Bacteria > Bacillati > Actinomycetota > Actinomycetes > Mycobacteriales > Corynebacteriaceae > Corynebacterium > Corynebacterium sp. HMSC056E09. The sequence continues at coordinate 1,596 of NZ_KV812477.1, read as the reverse complement.
TTATTCCCTTCCATCTCCGCTGCCACGGCATTCTGAATCAGCCAGTGTAGATAGTTACGCCGCAGCTCCGAGTGCCACAACTCCAGCTCCCCGCCAGCAAGCCCAGCTGGGTCATACGGGAACGCCAACAAGGCCTCGGGGCTTTGTACCCCATGCTCTTTGAGCACCTTGCGGCCTTCCATCGCCGACCGTTCATCGTTCATCACCCATAGGAACAGGTCCTCGATAATGCCGCTGCAAAAAGAAGCCAGCTCCTTATCCTCGACCTCACCTGTCACTTGCTCAACGATTCGCTGAGCCTGAGCAGATTCCCACAGTCCCGTCCAGCCGCCGAGCATGTCCCACTCGTTGTGCAAAGCGCGCTTCAAGTCAGTGATTAGTTCCTTGGCTCCTGGGTGGTGAGCCTCCATTAAGTCAAGGTCCGCGTGAGGGAGGTAAGGCCAGTACCGCCGAGCCGTGAGCAGATCAATCATAGCCACGACGTCGGGCGGGAACTCGGATTGTGGGATCGCAGCTTTGGTCTCGGCTCCGATGATCCAGAACCCATCGGAAGTAAATAAAGGTGCGGGCATACAAGCTCCTGCGTCGTAGGGACAGGAACGAGTATGCCGGATGGGAGCAGAATCAGCGCCCCCCCGCTCCGTCGAGTTGGCGGAACCGGGTTGGTGTCAAAGGCTGAGATTAGAAGGTCAGACCAGGAATGTTGAGGTTCTGAGCCATGAACCCAGCAACACCGCCGAGGCCCAAGGCGACGAGAATGCCGATGATCCAGCCAATCACGGAGCCGTCAGATGAGCTCAGGCGTAGGCCCTGATGCCTGCGGTTGAACGAAAACTAACGGAATCGTTACAGACCTTGATCTGGTCCTTTTTGCGATCCTAGAGCATTCGTTGGATACGGCAAAGCGAGACGGCTATTATCCACAAGGCAAGTGGATTGGCCGTATTGTCACCGGACGCGAAAATGGTCAATTCCTGATGGAACTCAAAGTGCTAATCAATTTCAAGCAACCTCAGCTTCCAGAGCCAGAATGGTTGTAGTCAAGCTAGTGATCACGCCCCGTTAGACGTAGAACTTCGGCATAGATCTCCTGAAGCTCCGCGAGCAACGCATAGCCCCTTTTCTGCTTGGTCTGCGCCATGTACATGGCAGAGAGCTTTTCAACAGGCTGGAGAACTGGGTCATTTAATTGCACGGTTAGTTCCTCCAACTCCGCCCGAACCTTTTCAAGGTCCCGGTAAAGGAATGCGACTCGCGTGTAGTCGTCCCAGGTATTGAGTAGTTCACGGATTGGTCCTTGAAACATTTCCCGATCTCGCATGAAGAAGTTTGGTTGAATGCCAAAGGTGAGTGGCGGAATTTGTTCAAGACTTGGTTCTGCCCACTGGAACACGACTCCGACAGGGCCGTCCTGAATTACGGCAGCAAAATAACCCAACGGTTGACCCGGTACGTATGCATTTCCGTCCAGACCGACAGCGCTCGCTCTAGCGTACGTATTCATGAAATCAGCCTGTTCCCCACCACCTATTGTGCTGAGGATCCTAAAGGCTTCGTCTACTTCGGGCCTGACCCCCGGAAAGTAGACACGTCGGG
>NZ_KV812476.1:0-2310 GCF_001813425.1 Corynebacterium sp. HMSC056E09 | reverse complement strand
ATATCAGGTGTCTACCAAACAGGGGTCAGGTCCCGTTCCTGTGAAACCACCCGCACCACCTGAGCCGAAGATTGATCTTGAGCCTTACGTACAGAAAGCGTTGAGTGCAATTGAGCAGTCGGATCTTGACGCTTTCTGGTGTGCGGCGAGTGAATCTGAGTTGAAACGAATTTGGATTCCGGTAGGGAAAATCTTGGTCAAGAACTATGGCGACCCGGAGTCAAACATTATCTATGACTATGTCGCTACACAGCCAGGCTACTGGCGAACACAGGGCAGTTTCAAAGTGGGAAAGCTTCAACTTGAGCCGTTGCGACTTCCTGATTGGCGGGAGCTGATTCGTGGTGAGAAACGAATTTCTAAGTATCACCCCGCTGTGAAAACGACTTTTGAATGGCGCAAAGAAAAACTCAGCCCTGACGTTTATGCGCGTGCGAAGCGGGTGCTGCATGTCGTCTTCACGTTGTTTGAGTTGTACGGCGGCACTGTGGAAGTCGATCAGTGGTACAACGACTGGTCGAAGAAAACGATTGTGCGTGGAGTTTCGGCGGGTATTGGCAGCTTGTCGAAGGTTTTGATTAAAGAGGGCTACGAAAAGTCCGAGCGCGAGCCGACCACAGAAGAAATCGAGAAGCATAATCGGTGGCATAAGGGTGAGCCGATGCACCGTTACTACAATCATATTCCCAATGGACAGCTGACAATTGAGGTTGGTTACGGTCTCAACGCGCACGATACAAAGCGAAATCCGAACGGAATTGAAAACGGTATTGAGCGCTTTTTCATGTCGCTGCGAGTAAGCGATTTTTGGTACGGGGTTAATGCTGAACTCTCACGACGGCGAAAAGAATTTAGGGATCGGCAGGCTGAATTTGCTCAGGGCATCGCGGCGAAAACTGTTGCGAAGGAATTCTATTTCGATGTGTTGCACAAGCGTTCTCAAGAGTTGAAACAGTTTGAAGCAGTACGCGAATACCTTGATTTCATAAAGCGAAACGAGCCTGAAAGTCCATGGATCGCATGGGCTGAAAAGTATCTCGACACGTTTGATCCTCGACACAATCTAGCAATGCCGAACCCACCGGAGTTGGATGTGCAAGCTCATGCAGGACTGATTGAAAAGATTATTAGTGTACTTGGTGAGGATGAAAGCACGTGGCCTGACGCGTTCCCGGACGGTGAGTATCACGGCTGAGGTGTCACACGCGCGGGAGCGGCATGAACGTGTGTAGCTGCGGTGGGAGAGTGACGTGTGTGTTGGATTGATGGTGCGTATAAGCGCCGTCGATTCGGAGCGGTTAGGGCGGTCGTGAGTGGCTTTTAGGTTCTCTTTCACTGCGGCGTGGGCCAGATTAGCTGGGTTATGGCCCTCGCAATCCTGCCCGATATTCGGCCCTATATCGAGGCGGTCTGTAGGGCTTTTAGGGGTGCTCTCAATGCGAGGTTACGGGCGCTGGAGAATAGCCCTACGAGAGCTTGATTCTCGCTCCTATAGCGCTTGACTGGTAGTTCAGCCGAAATGCAGTCAGGAACACACATAGACACACGTCCGAACAGGCAATACAGTGTCTCCAGGGACCAAATGATGGGGCGAACGGGAGTTCTGGTAGACCTAGAATTTCCCTACGAACTGCAAACGCAGTAGCTGAATGTATGAGACCTTATACCTAATGATCATCCTACGAGATCCCCTACACGGTGCCTACGGCATATCCTATGAACCGTCCTACGGTAGTACAGATGAGCCACCCTACGAGAGTTCTACCAGCCTCCCGACAGAAAATTCATGTTGTGACTTTTTGGAGTAGCGAGAGTCTCCAGGAGAAGAGTTGAACGAGGGGTGTTTAGAGGGCGGCAGGGCTGAGTTCAAGTTTCTGTTCGAGATGAAATTAACGTCGAAGAGTAAATGGTCTAACAGTTCTCACTTCCGTGATCAGCACCGATTCAACTTTTGGTTAGACAAGATTCTTGTATCGCTTTACCTTCGAACAAATCTTGTTTCTCCTGGTAAAATAGTTAACCAATCAATATGAACGAAAGGGTGTGATGTCGGAACGTGATACCGAACAGCTACTTAGAAATCTTCTCAACGAGTGCCACTATGAAGGGATTGAAGAGCAGGGAACAAAAGATCTAGTTGCCAATCAACTTCTTTCTACAGCGTCCAAGCACGGAACGGGAAAGAAGGGATCACCGGAGTTTGTAGCTCGGATTCCGGGACTCGACGGGGTACTCGTTGTAGTCGAATGCAAGGCGAGCACCAAGGATCACGGCGGGGGACCTGACCCCTGTTTGGTAGACACCTGATAT
>NZ_KV812475.1:18004-45306 GCF_001813425.1 Corynebacterium sp. HMSC056E09 | reverse complement strand
ATATCAGGTGTCTACCAAACAGGGGTCAGGTCCTATCGCGGACAAAGCCACCTACCACAGGTCATCGACGCCATGTTTAATACAGACCAGCTCGAAGCGGAGTCCAAGCGCCTAGACGAGAAAATCCGCGCTCTTGCCAGCGAGATTGAATCATTGGTTGCAGAAAATCAGCGGGTAGCGCAAGACCAGGACCAATACCTCGCCCGCTACACCCAGCTAGAAGCGCGATACCAGAAAACCCTGGGCCGCAAACAAGCCATCGAGGCCGAGATTGCTGCCAAGAGTGCCAAGGCCACTGCGATCAAAACCGCCTACACCCAGTTGGCCGACAAGCCCATCCAGCATTTTCAACCATCCCAGTGGACAGCGCTTATCGACCATGCCGTTATCGGAGCCAACGAGATCCAGTTCGTCTTCAGAATCGGCACTGAAATCACCGTGCCTATTGCTAGCAGGCTGCCAGTTTCTTCCACTTCCTGATTTTGGTGCGAAACGTCGTAAATGGCGCGACGGTGTTGATATGCACCCATTTCCACACCGGCCACGCCGACGGGGTGGAAGAAGCCCACGCACGCTGACCCGAACTAAACAATTCTGATTCGGTTAGACCGCCCACCATTTTGACTATCTCACCAAGCAGGATCTTGAACCTGTCGATCAAATCCTCAGTAGATACCTGCTCCCAGCGTTGGTAGAACGATTCATACAATCCGCCCAGTTGATTCCACTTAAAACCAGGTGCCGGAGTCACCACGTCAAGACCGGCTTGTTCGTCACGTTCCCAGCCGAGCAGTAATTCCATCCAGCCAAGCTGGTAGGCGATCATCTGCCGGGGCGTGCGGTCAACACCGTCAACCAGCCGGTCCCAACCATCGCCAGGAACGCCTACGAACTCGCCGATAAAAAGTTCGCCACGCTTAGTAATCTCTGCGGCTAGTTCATCGCCGGACGCATACGATCTCACCACACACCTCCTCGTGAAACGGCCTTAGGTTTAACGCTTCGTTAGCGCGTTAAACCCTGAATACGCATTTTACTAGGGCAAACAAGATACCCGCTAACGCAAAACCCAAACCCGCTAACGCAAGCGATTTTTCACACCCCCCTAAGCGATACTCGCTAACGCAAAAGGGTACTTATCAAATCCGACGTCTAAGTGGAGCCGCCTGCGAGAATCGAACTCGCGACCTTCTCATTACGAGTGAGATGCTCTACCGACTGAGCTAAGGCGGCACGATGCAGTGTGTATATGCACCGCCTGAGAGTTTAGCCTAGGCCTGGGCTGATAAAGAAATCGGGCTATCACCTGTAGTGTGCACGCAGCACACGTGCTGGTTAGCGCGCGCCACAGGCCAGGCGCAGGCGGCCCACCATGCCGTCGAAAGCCACCTGCGGGGTGACGTTCTGCGGCAGCTGCTCGCGGCAGGTGCGGATAGCGGACTGGGCGGCCAGCAAGCCGTCTTCGCTCACGCGCTGGGCAAGTTCGCCCGCCAGGCCCGCGAAGTCCGGGTGGGTCATCTCCACCTCAGCGCCGACTTTCAGCATGAGTGCATCGCGGTAAATACCGGCGAGATCCACGAGGGCGATGTCGAGGCCATCGGAGATGCGTCGTTTAGCGCGCTTCTTGTGAAGCTCCTCCATGTCCTTCAGGGCACTGCGGGCGTCGCGTTGCGCCTTGGTCGCGCCCTTGCCCTTGGCGCCGACGCCGAAGGATTGTTCAATCTTGGAGCGCTCCGCCTCCTCTGCCTCCGCGTGGGAGTCCTTAGCTTCCTTCTCAATGAATTTCAGCAACGCGGTGACAGACTGGAAGGCCTGGGAGCCGTGGAAGACGTCCTCAGCCAGGTTGATGGCCATGGCACGGCGCTTCTGCGCGGCGGGTTCGTTGACCAGGTGTCGCGCACGCCCCACGTGGCGCAGGGTGGTCACGGCGGCCAGACGCGCGTCATCCTCGCTGGCACCTTCGGCGACGAGCTGCTTGACGACGCCCTCCACACTCGGCGCCGGAATATAAAGGTGACGGCAGCGCGAGCGCAGCGTGACCGAGAAGTCCTCCGGGTCCTCCGAGGGCGCCACCATGATGATGACGGTGCGCTCCGGGGGCTCCTCCACAGTTTTGAGCAACGCATTGGCGGCCTCATTGCGCAGGCGGTCGGCCTTATTGAAGATGACCACGCGCCACGGCGCCACGCTCGGCAGGCTGGCGGCGCGCCCGATGACGTCGCGGGCCTCGCCCACGGTGATGAACTGCTCCTGCGGGTCCACGTAGACCAAGTCGGTGTGCTCTTGATTGTCTAGGACGCTCTGGCAGGAGGGGCAGCGCCCACAGCCGGGGTTGCCGTTCTCGTCGGCGGACGTGCACATGAGTGCTGCGGCGAAGCACTGCGCGGCCAGCGAACGGCCGGCACCCGGGGGCCCGGTAAATAGCCAGGAGTGGCTCATCGCTCGCGAGTCGCCCTCACCGCGAGCCGCGCGGGCAGCACTGAGGATGGTGTGGGAGACGGAGGGGGCGTCGGCAAGCCTTTCGGCAACGCTGGAGGTGTTCACTCGCCCTAGCCTACTGGGATAACTAGAGTTGTTAATCATGAACAGACTGATGCGTGGCGCCCGCTGGTTATGGGGCACTCAATGGCCGATGTACGCCGCGCTCGTCCTTGGAGCCAACATCATCGGCGCCATTGCGATCATGACCTTCGTGGTCTTCTTTCTCCCCATGCCGGAGATCTCCGATTTCATCGCTCACACGCCCCACCTGTGGACCTACGGCACGCTGTTCGTGACCTTTGCGGTCATCATCGGCATAGCGGTAACACTTCGGCTGTTCAGGCCAGTGTTGGACTGGCAGCGCAGCCCCGACGACCATGATCCCAATATGGTGCGCAACCTAGTCCTGCGCATCCCGCTCTACCAGGCCGGTGTGGCCGCGGGTGTGTGGCTGCTGGGCATCATCTTGGCGGTGGTGCTGGCAGGCCAGCACTCGGCGCGGCTGGCCGTGGTAGTCGGTGTTTCTGCTGCATTGGCTGGCGGCCTCATCGTGCTGTTGACGTACCTGCAGGCGGAGCGCCTCGTGCGCCCCGTGGCTGCGGAGGCCGTGGCGCGGCGCTTTGAGGATTCCACCTTGGAGCCGCCGATTAAGTACCGCCTGCTTTCCACCTGGATGATGACCTCCGGCATCCCGCTCATCGGCATCGTGCTTGTCCTCATGGGCCAGCAGGCAGGCCTGTTTAGCCCGGAGACCTCAGATATCATGCCGGCTATCGTTGCGCTGACCGTTACCGCGCTGGGCACCGGGCTCATGGGCACCATGTTCGCGATGATGAGCGTGGTCGATCCCATCATTGAGCTGCAGGACGCCATCAACCGCGTGCGCCGCGGCGAGAGTGACGTCCAGGTGGACATCTACGACGGCTCCGAGCTCGGCGTTCTTCAGGCCGGTTTTAACGAGATGATGCGCGGCCTGCGCGAGCGCCAGCGCGTGCGCGATATTTTCGGCCGCTATGTCGGCGCCGAGGTGGCCCAGCGCGCCTTGGAGGAACGCCCGGAGCTGGGCGGAGAGGACCGCAAAGTGGCCGTGCTGTTTATCGACGTCATCGGCTCCACCACCTTCGCCGTCAACCACACCCCGGAAGAAGTGGTGGAGGAGCTCAACAAGTTCTTTGAGCACGTCGTTGAGGTGGTGCACCGGAACAAGGGCATCATCAACAAGTTCCAGGGTGATGCCGCCCTGGCCGTCTTCGGTGCCCCGCTGACGGTCTACGACGCGAACTCCATGGCTTTGCAGGCCGCCCGCGAGCTTCGCCAGGAACTGCGCGGGTTGCGGCTGCAGGCGGGCATCGGCGTGGCCGCGGGCCACGTGGTGGCCGGGCACATTGGTGGTGCGGACCGCTTCGAGTACACCGTCATTGGTGATGCCGTCAACGAGGCTGCCCGTCTCACCGAACTGGCCAAGGACACCCCGGGCCAGGTGCTCACCAACTCCGCCACGCTGCGCGGCGCCAACGAGGCAGAGCAAGCGCGCTGGACGCTGATGAAGTCTATTGAGCTGCGCGGGCGCCGCCGCATGACGCAGCTGGCGCGCCCGATTCGCCCGACCTTGGCGGAACGCGCTCTCGGATAAATAAGTTTTTGTGCTTCTGGTAGCTTGGGGCCATGCCTCATCAGCCCCACCAGCCCCATCCGCCACGCCAGTATTCGAGTCCTCGTCTTCTCGTCCCCGACGTCGCCCGCGGCATGGCCCTGCTGGGCATCGCGCTGGCTAATGTCTGCACCGCGTGGATTATGAACGACGGCGATGGCCCCGATGCCTATTTCGGCGGCGTCGATACCCTCGTTGACGAAGTCTATGTGGTCTTTTCCGCCATGTTCGTGCATGTGCGCGGCCTGCCGATGTTCTCCACGCTTCTCGGCTTTGGCGTGGGGCTTATCGCGATGAGCTTGTGGCGACGCGGTTTCCCACTGCGGCGCGCGCAGGCCGTGTTGGCTAAGCGCTATGGATTTCTGGCTTTATTCGGTGCCCTCCACTGCCTCTTCCTCTTTTCCGGCGACATCATGCTGCTCTACGGCGCGATGGGCATGCTCATTGCGTTGCTGCTTACTTTAACCGACAAGCTCCTCATGCGCGTGGCCTACGGGTTCTGTGCGCTGCTGGTTGTGGCGGGTATCGGAATGGGCGTTGGGGCCGCGCTTGTCGATACGTCGGAGTTTGATCTCAGCGGCTTCACCGCCGCCGAATCCTACTGGGAGCTGCTGGGTGAGCAGGCCATCATGGTCGGCGCCCAAGCTTTTTCCGTTCCCCTGACGGGAGCCTTGGTCCTTCCGGTGATGCTCGTAGGTTTCGTGTGGGCGCGCCGCGGAACCTTGGCCGGGGGCCATCGGCGCGAGCTGTGGGCGTGGACCATTTTGGCCCTAGCCATCATCCTTTTCCTCGGCCTGCCCTGGGGCTTGTCGACGATTGGGGTGCTGGACCCAGCTCTAGCGGAACCCCTCAACGCGGCGAATAGCTGCATCGGCATGCTCACCGGGCCGGGCATCGTGGCGGGGGCAACACTCGCCCTAGAACCCCTGCAGCGCCGTGGTGCGCGCCCCTGGTTCCTGTGGCCGCTGATTGCGCTGGGCAAGCGTTCCATGACCGGCTACGTGCTGCAGTCCGTGTTCTTCCTGGCGCTGGTCTACCCCTTTACCCTCAACATTGGCCCGGAGCTCAGCGCCGCGGGCCAGGCAGCGCTAGCCACCGGCGTATGGCTAGCAACGCTCCTCATCGCCTGCGCGCTCGAGGCCGCGGGCAAGCCCGGGCCCTTCGAATGGGTACACCGACGCTTGTCCTATGGCAAGACGATGCGCCCGGAATTAGGCGCTGCGCCTAACCGCGGCCCTTCCGCGCCAGCCCATCCACCAGCAGCACCAGGCCTACCGTCTGTGCCGCCGACTGCGCCGCATCCAGAACCCGGCCACGCAGGCCCGCATCCTGGCGCTGTTCAGCCGGGTTCAGGACCGTCAGCGCCTCAGAGGCCAGAAGCAGGTTAGCACCGTGGCTCAGCCCCTGCGTAGATTCAGCAGCGCGCAGGGCTGGGTCACCAGCTAGCGCGGAGAGCGCAGCCGCCGGGATTCCGGCGATAGCCGTGGCGCGGCGCTCGCAGCGAGTACGGGACAGTGCACTGCCCGCGGCCCACGCGCCGGCGCGCAGGCCCCAACCCAGCGCATCATTGCGCGCACCGCGCAGCGCCCACGCGAAGGATGCGTATTGCACGCTCACGCACGTCACGCCGAACGTCGTTGGTGCGCCGCGCTTGGCGGCCTGGCCAAGCGAAGCGGCGATAAGCCCCACGCGGGTCTCCGGTGCGCAGTCTGGGCGCAGGGCCAACAGCACGGGTACAGCGGCGGTCGTGGCCGTGCCGAGCATGCGCCAGTTAAACAGGCGTGACCAGACTGCAGTCTCCCCCGCGGCGAGCGCGCCGAGGGTGAGGTGATCGCGGCCAGCAAAGGCCGGGCCCACCGCGCGCAGGAGAGCCTCGGTGCCCTCTTGGGTGCGGTCCAGCATGTCGCGGGCGAAGCTGGTCTTCATGTCCTGCTACTTCCTGCGCGATCCGGCCTTGACCACGTTCTTCGTGCCCGGTGAAGGCTTCTTCGTCGCCTTCTTGCTCGACTTCTTCGTGGCCTTCTTGGTCGATTTCTTGGTCGACTTCTTAGTGCTCTTCTTCGTCGACTTCTTCGCCCCACCGTTCGCGGCGTCCTTGGCGCGGCGCTCGGAGAGGAGCTCGTTCGCGCGGGCGTCGGTAAGCTGCTCCGGATCGTCACCACGGCGCAGCGAGGCATTCGTCGTGCCGTCAGTGACGTACGGGCCAAAGCGGCCGTCCTTGACCGTCATCGGCTTGCCAGAGACGTCGTTGTCACCCAGCTGCTTAATCGGCGGCTGTGCGGCCGCGCGGCCGCGGCGCTTCGGCTCCGCGTAGATGCGGCGCGCCTCGTCCAAAGTGATGGAGAAGATCTGCTCCTCCTTGGCCAAGGAGCGGGAATCCTTGCCCTTCTTCAGGTACGGGCCATAGCGGCCGTTCTGCGCGGTGATGACCTCGCCGTCCGAGGGGTCCACGCCCACCTCACGCGGCAGGCTCAGCAGCTTCAGTGCTTCCTCCAGCGTGACGCTGGCCGGCTCCATCGAAGCAAAGAGTGAGGCAGTGCCCGGCTTCAGCTTCTCCTCGACGTACTCAGCAATGCGCTTTTCCTTCTGCTTCGCCGCGGTCTTGGTCTCCCAATTCTTGGCACGCTTGCCCTCGGCCGCGCGCTGGGCGTCCTCGGCGGCGCGCTCCTCTTTAACGATCTCCTCGGCTTCGGCCTCGGCCTTCTCGCGCTCGTCGTCACGCACCTGCTCGGTCACGTACGGGCCGAAACGACCCTCCTTGGCCACGATGGTGCGTCCGTTTCCCGGGTTCTGGCCCAGCTCGCGCCCGCCCTGCGGGGTGGCAAAGAGCTTCTCCGCCAAAGCCTCGTTGAGCTCATCCGGGGTGACCGTCTCCGAGAGGTTGGCGCGTTGGTACTCCACCGTACCGTCCTCGTTGGTGCCCACGGCGCGTTCGATATACGGACCGTAGCGGCCCACGCGCACGAAGACATCGCGGCCTTCCGCGTCGGTGTACAGGCGCAGGGAGTTGACCTGGCGGGCATCGATGGCCTCCAGGTTGATGTCCACCAAGGACTTCAGGCCGCCGTGGCGAGCAATAGATGCGGCCTTGCGCTCGCCGGCCTCCGTGTTGCCGAAGTAGAAGTTATTCAGCCAATCCGTGCCGTTCTCCGAACCGGCGGCAATAGCATCGAGCTCATCCTCCATGGAGGAGGTGAAGTCATAATCCACGAGCTCGGTGAAGTTATTCTCCAGCAGGCCCACAACCGCGAAGGCAACCCACGAGGGCACCAGCGCGTTGCCGCGGGAGAGCACGTAACCGCGGTCCTGGATGGTCTTGATGATGGAGGCGTACGTCGACGGGCGCCCGATGCCCAAATCTTCCATCTTCTTGACCAAGCTGGCCTCGGTATAGCGCGCCGGCGGGTTGGTGGAGTGGCCGTCGGCAGTAACCGCGGACGTCTTCAGCGTGTCGCCCTCGTTCAGGTGCGGCAGGCGGGACTCTCCCTTTGAGTCCTTCGCCGCCACGTCCTCGTAGGCCTTGAGGAAGCCCGGGAAGGTAATCGTGCGGCCGGTGGCGGAGAAGTCAGCGTCGTGGCCGCCGGCGTTGACCGCCGCGGTCACCTTCATCGAGGTTCCCTTGGCGTCAGCCATCTGGCAGGCCACGGTGCGCTTCCAAATCAGCTCGTAGAGCTTGTACTCCTCGGCGTCGAGCTGCCCGGCCAGCTGGCCCGGGGTGGCAAAACGCTCGCCGGCGGGACGGATGGCCTCGTGGGCCTCCTGGGAATTCTTCACCTTGCGGTCATACCGGCGCGGTCCATCTGAGACGAACTCCGCGCCGAAGATGGAGGAGGCAGCCTCACGCGCAGCATCCAGGCCCTGCTTGGACAGGGAGGTCGAGTCGGTACGCATATAGGTGATGTGACCGTTCTCGTAGAGGCGCTGCGCAATGCGCATCGTGCGCTCCGAGGTGTAGTGCAGGCGGCGGCCAGCCTCCTGCTGCAGCGTCGAGGTCATAAACGGCGCGGAAGGCTTGCGCGAATAAGGCTTGTGTTCAACGCTAGCCACGGTCATGGTGGAGCCTTCCAGCGCACTGGCCAGCTGCTCCGCCTGAGCCTGCTTGACGACGACCACCTCGTCGCTCTTCAGCTGACCCCTATCGTTGAAGTCGCGGCCCGCGGCCACGCGCTTGCCGTCGAGGGCGCTCAGGCGCGCGTCGAAGTCCGGCGTGGATTTCAGCGTTGCCGTGAGATCCCAATACTCGGCGGGGATGAATGCCATGCGCTCGCGCTCGCGCTCGACGATGACACGGGTGGCCACCGACTGCACGCGGCCAGCCGACAGGCGCGGCATGACCTTCTTCCACAGCACCGGGGAGACCTCGTAGCCATAGAGGCGGTCCAGGATGCGGCGGGTTTCCTGGGCGTCGATGAGATTCTCATCAAGCTCACGGGTGTTTTCCGCTGCCTCCAGGATGGCGGACTTGGTGATCTCGTTGAAGACCATGCGGCGCACCGGCACCTTGGGCTTGAGTACTTCCAGCAGGTGCCAGGCAATGGCCTCACCCTCGCGGTCGGGGTCTGTTGCGAGGTAGAGCTGATCGCACTGCTTCAGCTTGGCCTTGAGGTCAGCGACCTTCTTCTTCTTGTCCTGGCTGATGACGTACAGCGGGGTGAAGTTATCCTCCGGGTTAACACCGAGGCGCGCCCAGGATTCCTTCTTATACTTGGCGGGGACGTCGGCGGCGCCGCGGGGAAGGTCCCGGATGTGGCCGACGGAGGCCTCAACAATGTACTTATCGCCGAGGTAAGGCTGAATCTTCTTCGCCTTGGTTGCTGACTCGACGATGACCAGGGTCTTCCCCGGGCCGGTAGCTTCTGCCACTTCGACTTCATCCCTTCCGATGGCTAGTCCTCTGCTGGGCAATTGCCCCTAGAGTACACAGATAGAGGCTTACTCTAGTTATTCAGGCCAGTTCACGTCCACACAACCGGGGGTCTATACTGGCCGTCCGAGGATTCGCCTCACAGCACACAACTGGGAGACAGCGTGATTGCGTCTATTACTGCATGGTTCGAGGTCATCATGGCCACACAGTGGATTTATCCGCTGGTGGGTTCACTGATTTTCCTCGACTGCTTCTTCCCCGTTTTGCCTTCGGAGGTTCCCCTCAACATGGTGGGCGCCTGGTCTGGCTCCCAAGGTTTCCCCCACCTTCCCACCATGTTTTTCGTCGCCATGGTTGCCGCAATTTTGGGGGATAACTTGTGCTTCCTCCTGGGAACGCGGCTCATCGCCCTTATTAATAGAGCCCAAAAGGGAACGAAGGCCTACGACGCTTTGACGTGGGTCAAGCGTAATATTCGGCGCAGCGGCGGCGCGGCCATCATCATCGCGCGCTTCATCCCCTCGGCCCGCCTGTTTATGACGATTCTGCTGGGCTCCATGCGCTATCCCTGGCCGCTGTTTTTCTTCTTCGACACCTTCGGTGTCCTGTTGTGGGTGGCGCAGGCGCTAGCCATTGGCTACCTCGGCGGCGTGGCCTTCTCCGGCTCACCCGCGATAGCCATGCTCATTTCCATCATCGCCGCCATCATCATCGGCTTCGGCCTGCAAAAGGGGCAGAATAAGCTGCTGGAATGGTGGGATACCCGGCGCGGCTACGCCGAGTCCCCCTAAACCACCTCGACGTTGGTGGCCTGCTGGCCTTTAGCGTCTTCCCCAATCTCAAAGGAGACGCGCTGGTTATCTTCGAGGGTGCGGAAGCCGGTTCCTTGGATTTCGGTGTAGTGCACGAAGATGTCGCCGGAGCCGTCCTCCTGCTCAATGAAGCCGTAACCTTTTTCGGCGTTGAAGAACTTGACGGTACCGTATGCCATGATGAGTTGTCCTTTGCGGAAATAAAGTAGTGCAAACTAGTGCACCAGTGTGCCACGTTTGGGCACCTACAGCAGATTAGTGGAGGCAAGCGTGAGTGAGAACCCTCTGGGTGAGGAGCTCGTCGAGCACCTTGTTGAGTGTTTCCCCGAGTCCGAGCTAACGCACTCCACCACCCTGCCTGCCCAACCAGCACGCTATGCCGAGTGGCCCGAGTGGGTCCTGCCGGAGTTGCGGGAGGCGTTGGAGGAGCAGGGCGTCGCCAAGCTCTATGCCCACCAGGTCGCCGTGGCACAGGCCGCGTGGGAGGGGCGCGACGTCGTGGTCTCCACCGGCACGAGTTCCGGAAAGTCCCTGGGTTACCGTTTGCCCATTCTGTCCCGTCTGACGCAGGACCCGACCGCGTGCGCGCTCTACATCACGCCGACGAAGGCGCTGGGCTCGGACCAGCTGCGCACGGTGCTCGAGCTCACGCAGAGCATCGCCGCGCTTCACGACGTCCACCCCGCCCCCTACGACGGTGATACCCCCACCGAAGCTCGCGCCGGTATCCGCGATCAGGCGCGGTTTATCTTCTCCAACCCGGACATGATTCATTCTTCTCTGCTGGGCGCGCACCAGCGGTGGGCGCGGGTGCTGCGGCACTTGAAGTTCATCGTGATTGATGAGGCGCACGCCTACCGCGGGGTTTTCGGGGCGAACGTGGCGCTCGTGGTGAGGCGTTTGCTGCGGCTGTGCGCGCACTATGGTTCGCGGCCGGTGGTGATTGCGGCTTCGGCGACCATGCGGGATCCCGCCCGGCATGCTGCACGGCTGACGGGACGCGAGTTTCTCCCCGTAACCGAGGATGGCGCGCCGACGGGCGCGCGGACGGTAGCGCTGTGGGAGCCGGGTTTCATGGAGGGAATTGAGGGCCAAAACGGCGCCCCCGTGCGCCGCGCCGCCACAACGGAAGCGGCCTGGATGATGGCCGCGCTCGTGGCGCAGGGCGCTCGAACGTTGACCTTTGTGCGCTCGCGGCGCGCGGCAGAGACCACCGCGCTGCGGGCAGCAGAAGAGCTCTCCGGGAGGCTGGGCCGGCCGGATTTTGCGCGCCGGATTGCCGCCTACCGCGCGGGGTATTTGGCCGAAGACCGCCGCGCGCTGGAGCAGGCGCTGGACGATGGCTCCCTGCTCGGCGTGGCCACCACCTCGGCTTTGGAGCTGGGCATCGACGTCGGCGGGCTCGATGCCGTGGTCACCGCTGGGTTCCCGGGCACGGTTGCTAGCTTCTGGCAGCAGGCCGGGCGCGCGGGCCGCCGCGGCCAGGGCTCGCTGGTGGTGCTGGTGGCCCGCGATGAACCGATGGACACCTACCTGGTTCACCACCCAGAGGCACTGTTGGGCCGACCGGTGGAGGCCAGCGTGTTCAACCCGGCTAACCCCTATATCCTGGCCGGGCACGTGTACTGCGCGGCGGTGGAGAAACCGTTGTCTGATGCCGACGTAGCTGCCTTCCGCGCCGAAGACGTGGTCCACGACCTAGCCCAGCAAGGCTTGCTGCGCCGGCGCCCGCAGGGTTGGTTCGCCGCTCCCCTGCCGGCTGACTCAAGCGAGCTCACCCCGGAGACCGCGCACACAGCAGTCTCGCTGCGCGGCGGTTCGGGCGAGGAAGTCATGATTGTGGATTCCTCCGATGGCCGCCTGCTGGGCACCATCGATTCAGCCCGCGCGGTAAGCCAGGTGCATCCCGGCGCGGTGTACCTGCACCGTGGCGAGAGCTTCGTCATCGAGGAACTTCACCTCGGCGGAGGCGATGGTTCGGCGTCCGCCGAGCCGGGCGTGGCCCTCGCCGTGCCAAAGGCCCCGGACTACACCACGCAGCCAAAGTCCACGACGGATATCCGCATCCTGAGCGAAGCCGATGACCTGGTGAACTACGCTCCCGGCCTGTGGGTGGCCAGCCTGGAGGTTGAGGTGACCGATAAGGTCACCGGCTACCAGGTACGGCTTCCCGATGGCTCCGTGGGCGAGGATATCCCCCTTGACCTGCCGGAGCAGCGCCTGGTGACCCGGGCGGTGGCCTACACCATCGATCCGCTGGCACTCGCAGCGATGGGAGTCACCGCCGGGCGCACCCCGGGCACCCTCCATGCGGCCGAGCACGCCGCCATTGGGTTGCTACCGCTCATTGCCACCTGCGACCGCTGGGATATCGGCGGCGTGTCCACCGCCCAGCACGCCGATACGGGCTTGCCCACGGTCTTCGTCTACGACGGCCATCCCGGCGGCGCCGGCTTCGCCGAGGAAGGTTTCCGGCGCTTCCCCGAGTGGATCAAGGCCACCTTTGAGGCCGTGCGCTCCTGCCCTTGCGAGTCCGGCTGCCCGTCGTGCGTGCAATCCCCCAAGTGCGGCAACGGCAACAACCCACTGGACAAGGCAGGCGCTATAGCCCTCCTCGGCGCGCTGGTCACCATGACCTCTTAGACCGGACCGGCGCGGGCGATAGCGCTGCGCCCGCGCAGCCGGGCAGTGACCTCCACGTCGCGCCCATCGATGTCACAGGAGCCGAGTTCCGCGCCGTTGAGCGCGGCGATCTCTGTGGCCTTCGTGCAGGCGTCCCTGCCCTTGGCTACCTCCCACGCACCGGCCACGGCGGCGAGGTCCGCCGCCACCTGTGCTTCGTGCCGCGCTACAACGAGTGAAGCAACTGCCGCAACCGCCAGCAACAGAGAAGCCACCGCGGCGATGATCCCGGCGGTGACGACGGTGGCATAGCCCTCCTCCCCCGCCAGGATCCTTCCCCAACTACGCTGACGACGCCTCATGGCTGCGCCCCGTTGTTCCCACCCGCTGCCATCTCCGCGGGAAACACCGCCTGCGCGCGCATAGTCCCCAGCGGTGCCGGCACGGCGGCCTCAGCGGTCATAAGCCCGGAGCCTTCGCTCACGTTCACCGTCACTCCATCGCGCTGAAAGTCCACGCCGATGGCGGCGGAGCGGGCTGCAGCGCCCGCGGCGTCAACGGCAGCGAGGTGGGCCGACAGCGTGGCGATGCCACCCACGATTCCCGCGGCAACGATGACGAGTGCGGACAGCGACAATGCGGCCTCAATGGTGACGGAGCCGGCGTCATCAAGCGCGCGCATTAGCCTGGGGTGTTGGACAGGGCGTCGGTGATGATGGACGTGATAGCGCTGGTAACTTCGCCACCATTGACCACGGCATAGAGCACCGCGGCAAGCGCTGCGGCCGCGAGCGAACCCATGGCATATTCTATCGTGGACATACCATCATCATTCGCTAATAGTAACTGGTAGTTTACTTTTTTCTGCATGATTTACCTAGCTTTCTTTTACTGTGTTTGTGTCGGTTGTGCGTTCTGAAAATGGTTGATTGTTCTGACTTAAAAGAGTTGCTGGCCCAAGCTGATAAGGACAGGTATCAACCCAAGGACCAGGAATGCGGGAAGGAAGCACACTGCCAGCGGTGCTGCGATGAACACACCAGCGCGCTCCGCCCGCGCGGTAGCTTGTGCCGAGGCTTCGGCACGCAGCTGCGCCACCAACCGGTGGCACCCCGTAGCCATGGCCGCGCCCGATTCGCCAGACAGCTGCGTAAGCCGCACCAGTTCTTCCAAATGCGGCTGACTGGCCAGCGCAGACCACGCGGTACTCATGGGAACCCCCACCCCGATGAGAGCGGCCGCCTCCGACCACTGCGGTGAGGCTTCAGCGACGGCTAGCACAGCACTGCGCGTGGAGAGACCGGCCTCTAGGCACGCGGCGAAGAGCTCCAGGTCGCTGGCAGCATCGAGCGGACTATAGTCCACTTCGGGACCATCGCGCGGCGTCTTCGGGCGCGGTGTGCGCGAGCCCGACTGGGCTATTCGTCCAGACGGTGCAGCAGAGGTAACAGCGAGTGCCGCAGCCATGAATGCAGCGGAGATATACGTCAAGACCATCACTGCGCCGCCTTTCGCAGAATGAGGCGCGACCAGGCGAATCCGGCGCAGACGAGGGCCACGCCGACGTCGAGAAGCACGCCCCCAAGGCCACCACCGAGCAAGAACCCCAGGGAATCCGCGCCCATCGCCCCACCCATAAGGATGCCCGCCAGCGGCAGGCACGCCAGGATGACCGCGGTGGCCTGTGGCCCTTGCAAGGAGGCCGCGGTCTCACCGGCATGGCGGCGCGCGGTATCCAGCTGGCTTTGAGCCTGCTCAATGAGGTTCGCCAACGCCACGCCATGGCGCCCCGAGAGCGTCAGCAGCGCTGCATAGCGGGCCACCTCTGGCGCCGTGAGAGCAACCGCAGGCGAACCTCCTTGCGCCGCGAGACCCGCCGCCGTACTCAACGCGGCGCGGAGATTCTCCGGGGTGGAGTCTGGAAGGGCGTCGGCGCCCCGGCGAAGCGCTCCCGCCGTCGTCGATCCCGCCCGCAGCTCGGCGGCAACAGAACCGAAGTAGGAGGCGAGCGCCTCCGAGCCACGGCGCTCACGCCGGGACGCCGCCAGGTCATTGGCAAACCACAGCACACAGGCCACAATGCAGCCCACCGCCACCACGACAGTGGGCCTGCCGAAGAAGACACAGCACCCGACCCCGAGGAAGAGCGCCCCGGGTGCCAGCGAGCGAGGCTTCGGCGATTCCAGCCGCGTCACCGAAGCAGGCTGCGAAATCAAACACGCCGCCGCAAGGAATAGCCACATCATGGTTCCACCCCCAGCCGCGAGCACAGCTGCGAAAACCCGGGAAGCGGGCCGTCTTCGGCCGTCCACACCAGCTGCGGTGTAACCGGGTTTCCCTCCAGCACGCCGAGGTGCGCTAGCCGACGCCCCTCCGGCGTGCGCTCCATCCCGAGGACCACGTGCACGGCGGCCGCCAGCTGCGAATGCAGCGCTACGCGGTCGAGCCCGCCGAGAGCGGCGAGGGCCTCCATGCGGGCGGGCACTTCATCAACAGAGTTTGCGTGCACGGTGCCCGCACCACCATCGTGCCCGGTGTTGAGCGCGGCAAGCAGTTCCACGACCTCCGCGCCGCGGATTTCGCCAACGACGATGCGGTCCGGGCGCATGCGTAGCGCTTGGCGGAGAAGGAGCGACATGGAGATCTCGCCGCGCCCTTCCGCGTTGGCCCGGCGCGATACCAGGGTCACCACGTGCGGGTGATTCGGGGAAAGCTCCGGAGTGTCCTCGATGATGAGCAAGCGCTCGGTGGCGGGCACGCACCCCAGCAAGGCGGCGAGCAACGTCGTCTTGCCGGAGCCCGTCCCTCCCGTAACCAGGAAGGATGCCCGCCGCTCAACCACAGCGCGCAGGACGTGCTCCAGGCTGGAATCAATGCTGCCATTAGCTATCAGTTCCTCCAAGCTGGTTTGCGCTTGGCGCAGCACGCGGAGGCTGATACAGGTTCCACTTGCCGAAGGAGGAGCAAGCAACGCGTGGAGGCGAATTCTCGTGCCATCGGGGCGGGTCAGGCGCCCATCGGCAAAAGGTTGCGCATCATCCAACCGCACGCCCGCCACCGCAGCCAGCCGGGTGGCCAGCTGGCGAACCTCGGCGTCGTCGGCGAAGCCAATATCGCGTGGCTGCAGGCCCTGCCCGCAATCAACGAAACAGGCATCAGGGCCATTGACAACGACATCGGTCAGCCCCGGCAGCGACAGGACCGGCTCCAGCAGTCCCAAGCCCACGGAATCGTGGCGCAGGCGCTGCAAAAGGTCGAGCACGTCGACATCACTGATGACACCGGCTTCCTGGCGAATGCGCCGTGCCAAGGCCGGTGCATCATGGGCCAGCTGTGGCTCGGAGGCCACGATGGTGCGCATCGTATCAATCAGGTTCATGCCACGACCTTCCACATCTGGCGCGCGACACGAGCTAGAGCTCGGGGCAACTGGCGCGGCAGCCCACTAGTTTCCACCGTGCGGGTCAGGCCACGGATCGTCGGCAACTCAGCGATGGGATCCGCGTGAGTCACCGTGGCAATATCGCTGGCATCCAGGCCCGCCCACTGGCGGTTGCGCACGACGACGGAGCACTCCTGCGGCCGGGCACGAAGCTCCGCCACCAGCTGCGCGCAGGCGGCGGCCGCCCGCACCTCTGCGGCAGTCAGCACCACCACGTGATCCGCCGCATCGGGGATATCCCACGGCGGGCAATCCACCACCACTGTTCCTGGATATAAACACGCAGCTTGCATGATGGCCGCGCGCCGGGCAGCACTCATCTGCACCGCCTCTGCGCTGGCGGACCTAGCAGCGGAAAGAACCGCGATGCCATCCGGGGTGGTAGGCAGAGCACGGACGAGGTCTGCTGCATCAACTGAACCGGTCCCCGCGGCAAGATCCGGCCACCGCGCGCCGGGCTTGTTCTCAATTCCGGTGAGCAAATCGAGACCACCGGAATAGGGGCTCGCATCAACGAGGAGATCCGCGCCCGCCTCGCGGGCCAGAGCCACCGCCACGGTCGAGGCACCCAAGCCCCCAGCGGAACCAGTCACCGCCAGTGTTAAACCGGTGGACACGGTGGTCTCCGGAGTGGCGTCTGCTGCCAGTGCGCCCAGGAGCTCTTTCGATTGGGCGGGCACGATAAAGGCGGCCGTCGCGCGGCAGCACAGCGCGGCCTCATAATCGATGGGCCCCGGATCCAAGGCCAGGAAGTACACCCGCGGATGCCCCGCCACGAGACGAGCCGTCAGCGAATCAGCCAAGACGGCGTCTGCCTTGGGCAAGTGCCGGGAGAAGTCCCGCGGGTCCTCCACGGTGCTCACTTCCGCAGTACTGGCGGCTGCTGCGGAGGCTGCCTCTGCTCGCAGCGTGGAATCCCCAACGGCGATAACTAGGTGAAACGTGCTCATGTCTGAAGCATGCGCGAGCGCACCAACCGCGCGCTAGAGCTTCCTAGTCACCTGTGGATAACTTCGCCTTTGTGGCGTCTTCCGCACCCATTTTGCTGACGCTTGAACAAAATTACCGGGGCTCACGTACAAAAACTCACAGGAAACCGTGCTTCCACGATCCTTAGAATCCGCCATTAAGAGTCAAAAGCAAATACCCCCGAGCCACGCTCGAGGGTATCGCAATAAGTGCGGTAAAGAATGGCTTGGTTAGCCATAAAACTCGGGTAGTAAGTCTGAGACTAGGCCCGAGGGGCGCTTGCTTTTAGCCTGCGGCTATGGCGTTCAGCGCCTCACCTAAGAGTATCGTTGGCGCTTCAATTCTGTCAATGACCTCTCATGGCTTGTCTCAATCTTCAAAAGTGGTGTACGGCAGTCACCAAAATGACTCTCGCCTAATGCGGCCGCAATGCCCTTCGAAAGCCGGGCCTTTGGCGAACGATCTTCCAAGAAAGCCTCCAACCCCACGTCTTCGATCTTTTTTCGCGCATGGAAAACCGAACTAGCAAGCAGATCTGCCACCTGTAGTGCCGGACAAGTCCGAGAATCCAGACTAACGGCCGTTGCAAACCGCTTATTTCCAAATCGATTGTTGAGAGAGTTCACTAGAGTGTCTCCGTAGGAAACCCCTACTGGGACATCAATGTGGTCGAGCATCACCACCCCAACTTCACGGCGAGTAACCAGACCCCGAAGCAGCCGATCTGTCGCGAACAAATGCCCCTGCCACTGTTCTCGACTACTCCACGGATCGAAATGCCTCTTGTCCAAAACAAAAGCTCCGAACGTGCACCCCGAGCTTATCGCTGTTCGAAAAACATCAAGCAAAATCGGCTCAGAGTGCTTAGTAACTTTCGAGAACTTAATCTCGTCAGCCTTTGTGAAGTTATTCCGCTCACGACATGCCTTAATCTCCCGCGAAAGGAAATCAGGATCCTTCGTGCGCACAGCCGCAACAACGAAATGCTTACCTAACGTGCCTTTACTTCCGGCTTCATCTACAAAGTAGACGGCACTTTCTGCAGCAAGCGGCAAACTCACCTGAGGAGGACCTGATCCCTTTTGGTGAGAAAATGAATTTGCTCGATAGCTTGTCACAGCTGAGAGTTTATCGCCGTGCTAGGACATCAAATATGTCTCAGCTCGATGGCCACAGACGAGCCCGGTATTTGAAAAAGGTGATGGCCCGCGCCTCGGGGGGGTGTGCGCGGGCCATCGGTAACCCGGCATCGGGGGGTGCGCCGGGGCAGGCCGCACTGTATATCGGGGCCTTGCACCTGACATTATGACATGCGAAAGAAGAGATGACAACAGCGAACGACAAGATTCCTTGAGATTTCGGGCAATCTCTTTGCGTACTCCCGATTCTGCCTGCTAAGGGGCTACGATGAGCAGGGTAACTCGCACACAAACGGCAGGCCCTCGATGACCGGTACCCCTTTTCCCTCTCACGGCACCACTCGCGCAGCCGCGTTCTTCGACTTGGACAAGACGATTATTGCCACATCCTCGGCCTATGCCTTCGGCCGCGAATTCATGCACAACGGTCTCATCACCCATGCCGAGGCGCTCCAGCTGTCTTTAGCCAAGGCCAGTTATATGCTCGCCGGCCACAGCAGCGAGCACATGGACACCACCCGTGATCAGCTCGCCGCCATGGCCGCCGGTTGGTCCGTTCAGGAGGTCCACGACATCGCGGTGGAGACCATGCACACAGTGGTCACCCCTGCCATTTATGCGGAGGCACGCGCGCTTATCGACGCCCACCGCACCGCCGACCACGAGGTGGTGATCATCTCGGCGTCGGCAAGCGTGCTGGTCGAACCCATCGCACAGGAACTGGGCATCGAGCACGTCGTGGCCACCGAGCTCGCCGAGAAGGACGGCCGGTTCACCGGGGAGATCCTGTTTTACTGCAAAGGCGCCGCAAAAGCTGAGGCACTGGCGCGCATTGCTCAGGAGCTCAACGTCGACCCCGACGCGTCCTTTGCCTACTCCGATTCCGCCACAGACATCCCGATGCTGGAGCAGGTTGGCCACCCCGTTGCCGTGAACCCGGACCGCCTGTTGAAGAAGCACGCCATCACCCACGACTGGGAAATCCGCACCTTTAAACACCCCGTTCCGCTCTTCACCGCCCCCAGCGCCCGCGAATTCGGTATCGGCTCGGCGGTCGTGGCCGGCATCGCAGCCTTAGTGGTCGGCGGGATTTTATTTGCACGGCAGCAGCTGCGCGATTAAGCCGCTTGCGCGATGCCGTCGGCTTCGCGGGCGCCGGCCTCCCAGGCGTCGAGAAGCAGCGTAATGAGCACCGCCGGGTCCTGATCGTAAGCGTCCAGTGCCGCGCGATAGTCCGCGCGATGACGGTTGAGGTAGGTCTCGGGCACGGCGAATCCCCGCGGATCGAAGCCCGTATGGATAGCGGCAGTGCGCGAGGCGACGAGCGCCACGGCGGTGCTGCGCGCACCGAACAGCGAGCGCGCAGCAATCTCCGCGTGCAGTACCACCGGCAATAAACGATCGAAATCCACGCCGGCTCCGCGCGTGATGAGCTGTGCCAGCGCCTGTGCCACCGCTGGGTCCTGATCGGGATGACCCACACCGCCCGCCGCGACATCGATACTGGCCAAGACCTGCAGCGGGGCCCGTGCGAAGGTCCGCACCGTGGCGACCTGTTTTTCGGGAGCGAGGAGGGAATAAGCGCTAACTGCGGGCGGGATACCGTCAGCCTCAAGCGGCGCGCCGTCGATCGCCGCGGCCGCCCGCGCACCGCGCAAGAGTGATTCGGAAGAGATAACGTCAAACTTGCGCAAGCCCGCGGGGCGGCGGTGCACGCGCGCAATCGCTGCGGCGGCAGAACCAGCTTTATCCTCCACCCCAGATAGGGCCATCAGCGGGGTCAGCGGGTCAGAATGCGGCATACCCATTACAATAACGCCGTACCCACTTTGCGGGCCGCACCACATGAACTCTGGAAAGTTCATTACTATGGCCGATATAGATTGCGACAAAACAGTAGGAGTTTTTAACCGTGAGCAACGACGGACTATTCACTGACGGGTCCAACAAGTTCGCCCCGAAGGTAGACGGCATTCCCTTGAGCGATGCAGATACCTCCCGCCGCGGCGAAGCATCCATCGGCCAGCTCGTATCCAACGCCACCGAACAGATGTCCCAGCTGGTTCGCTCCGAGGTCGAGTTGGCTAAGACCGAGCTCGCCGCTTCCGCAAAGAAGGGTGGCATCGGCGCGGGCATGTTCGGCGTTGCCGGTACCGTGGCGCTGTATAGCTCCTTCTTCTTTTTCTTCTTCCTGGCGGAGCTGCTGTCCAAGTGGCTCGACCGCTGGGCAGCCTTCCTGATCGTCTTCCTGCTCATGGTGGTCATCGCCGCCGTCGTGGCCTTTATCGGTTTCAAGCAGGTCAAGCAGGTCAAGGCCCCGGAGAAGACCATCGAGTCCACGAAGGAACTCAAGAAGCTGGTTCCGGGTAAGGCTGAAAAGTCCATCGAGCGTGGCCTCTACACCTAAACCTTTAAGGTCCTTTTAACTCTCCCGCCCCGAGCACATGCGTTCGGGGCGGATTTCGTCTGTGTACCCTCCCATGAAAGGCCCGCCCATGAATCCCCTACCGCCCTCCGTAGTGGAGCTTGACGGCCCCTTTGAGCACGAGTTCCTGCACACGCGCGGCATCCGCCTCCACGCGGCTACCGCCGGCAACCCGGACGACCCGCTGGTGCTGCTACTCCATGGATCTTTCGGCGGGTGGTTCGACTTCCGGAATGTCATTGCCCCGCTTGCCGCCGCAGGCTTCCACGTCGCCGCCCTCGACATGCGCGGTTTTGGCATGTCCGATAAACCACCGCTCGAACCCGGCCAGGATATCCGCGTGGCGGTTGGTGATGTCAGCGGTGCCATCCGCGCATTAGGCCACGACGACGCCTACCTGGTGGGCGCGGATACCGGTGGTGCGGTGGCGTGGGCGCTGGCTACCGAGCGGCCCGAGCGGGTACGCGGGCTGGTATCTGTTTCGGCGGCACACCCAGCTGATCTCCGCCGCGCCATCGCCGCGCGCCCCTGGGATTTTGGGTGGGTTCTCCTGCGCGCGGCCTTGTGCCGACTGGGAAAGACTGGCGCCCCGAGCCTCCTACTGAGAGAGTCCACGTACCTCCGGGAGATGGATCTCGACGCCCTCGGCTCCTTCAGCGGCGCCGAGCGGGAGGAGGCCCTGCGCCTGCGCGTGGCTTCCTCGCGCATCGGAAACGTCCGCCGCGGAATCATCTGGAATCACCGACTGCGCACCGCCGTCGTTCCGCTCAGTTGGCTCGAACTCACAGTTTCTTGCCCCACCCTGTTTATCCACGCAGATCAGATGCTCTGGCGGCCAGTGGCGCGGCGGGCGGCGCGGCGCTGCCGTGGGGACTTCACCGCCACCACTATCCCCGGGTCCAAGAACCTGCCCTATCTTGAGAACCCGCATGGTTTTACTCAGACCATCGTTCACTGGATGCGAGATAGGTAACATTCACCGCCCTCCGTGCCCCACCCCTCTCAGGGGGATGGGGATTTTTTAATTCGTTGACAAAACCGCAGGTTAAGAAAGAATACCTACCAATCTATAGCTTTTATCACAGGACATATTTTTCAATTCCTTGTATATGAGGCGCGCCACGCGGTAGCTTCATATCAAACCAACACCACAGGTTTTCTACATCTTTCGCACCACGGAGGTCTAAGACCCACATGACGCTCAAGAAGACGCTCGCTGCTCTCTCTGTCGCTACTCTGCCGCTCACCCTCGCGGCTTGTGGTGGCGACAACTCCGGTTCAGACTCTGCTTCCGGCTCCGGCGATGGCATCGTCACCGTCAACGGCTCCGAGCCGCAGAACCCGCTCATCCCGGCCAACACCAACGAGGTCGGCGGCGGACGCATTGTCGATTCCATCTACGCTGGCCTGGTCTACTACGACGGCGATGGCGAAGCTCAGAACGAGCTGGCTGAATCCATCGAGCCGAATGACGACAACACTGAGTTCACCGTCAAGCTCAAGGAATCCAAGTTCTCCGACGGCTCCCCAGTGACCGCGAAGAACTTCGTGGACGCCTGGAACTACGCCGTGGCCAATGACCAGCTCAACGCTTCCTTCTTTGCCAACATCAAGGGCTTCAAGGAAGGCATCAAGGAGATGGAGGGCCTCAAGGTCGTCGACGACCACACCTTTACCATCGCCCTGAACAGCCCTGAGCAGGACTTCCCGGCGCAGCTGGGTTACTCCGCGTTCTACCCGCTGCACGAGTCCGCCCTGGAGGACATGGACGCCTTCGGCCAGAACCCGATTGGTAACGGTCCGTACAAGCTGACCGAGTGGAACCACAACCAGGACGCCACCGTCGTCCCGAATGAGGAGTACAAGGGCGGCCAGACCCCGCAGAATGACGGCATCAAGTTCGTCTTCTACGCAGGTCAGGACGCGGCCTACGCCGACCTGCTGGCAGGCAACCTGGACGTCCTCGACGCCGTCCCGGACTCCGCTTTCGATGTCTACGAGGCCGACCTCGGCGACCGTGCCGTGAACCAGCCGACCGCCATCTTCCAGTCCTTCACCTTGGGCGAGAACCTCGAGCACTACTCCGGCGAGGAAGGCGTGCTGCGTCGCCAAGCCATCTCCTACGCCATCAACCGCGAGGAGATCACGGACACCATCTTCAAGGGCACCCGTACCCCGGCCAAGGACTTCACCTCCCCGGTTATGCCGGGCTACTCCGAGGACATCAAGGGCAACGAGGTCCTGAAGTATGACCCGGAGAAGGCCAAGAAGCTGTGGGCCGAGGCTGACAAGATCAACAAATGGGATAACCCGACCCTGGAGATTGCCTACAACTCCGACGGCGGCCACAAGAGCTGGGTGGATGCAACCACCAACTCCATCAAGAACACCCTCGGCATCGAGGCAGTCGGCGCCCCGTACCCGGACTTCAAGTCCCTGCGCGATGAGGTGACCAACCGCACCATCAAGTCAGCCTTCCGCACCGGCTGGCAGGCAGACTACCCGAGCCAGGCCAACTTCCTTACCCCGCTGTACAAGACCGACGGCTCTTCTAACGACGGCGACTACAGCAACCCGGAGTTTGACAAGCTTCTCGACGAAGCCCTGACCTCCTCCTCCGAGGAAGAGGCCAACAAGAAGTACACCGAGGCCCAGGAAGTCCTGTTCAAGGATCTGCCGGCCATCCCGCTGTGGTACTCCAACGCCACCGGCGGCTACTCCGAGAACGTCGACAACGTCGTGTTCTCCTGGAAGTCCCAGCCGGTGTACTACAACATCACCAAGAAGTAACGCCACTTCCGCTACTTCCCACGACCCCCGCAGCCACCGTGGAGCGGGGGTCGCCCCACGTTTTCACTCATAAGTGTGATTCGAAACGCGCTATAGATTTCTCGCAGACTTGGATCACACACTAAAATTCTTATGAGCTACGTAGGCGTCTGCTAAGAAGGCGTCGACAAGCACCTGCCCACAACGAGTAAAGGACCACACTATGCTGCGCTATATCGGGCGCCGAGTGCTCCAGATGATCCCGGTGTTCTTCGGAGCCACCCTGCTCATCTATGCGCTCGTCTTCTTGATGCCCGGCGACCCCGTCGAAGCCCTTGGCGGTGACCGCGGCCTTACCGAGGCTGCCCGCGCCCGCATCGAGGCGGAATACAACCTAGACAAGCCGTTCATCATTCAGTATCTGCTCTACATCAAGGGCATCTTCATGCTGGACTTCGGCACGACCTTCTCCGGCGTCCCCGTAACCCAAGTGATGGCCAACGCCTTCCCGGTCACGGTGAAGCTCACCGTCATGGCCATCATCTTTGAATCCGTCTTCGGCATCCTCTTCGGCGTCCTCGCCGGCATGCGCCGCGGTGGCTTCTTCGATTCCACCGTGTTGGTCATCTCCCTGCTCGTCATCGCAGTGCCGTCCTTCGTCATCGGCTTCGTCTTCCAGTACCTCGTGGGCATCAAGTGGGGTGTCCTGCCGGTCACCGTCGGAGCGAACGCCACCGTGAAGTCCCTCCTCATGCCGGCCATGGTGCTCGGCGCGCTCTCCCTGGCCTACGTCATTCGCCTGACCCGCCAGTCCGTGGCTGAGAACCTGCGCGCCGACTACGTGCGCACCGCTCGCGCGAAGGGCCTGTCCAACGGCGCGGTGACCCTCCGCCACGTGCTGCGCAACTCGCTGATTCCCGTGGCCACCTTCATCGGTGCTGATATCGGCGCGCTCATGACCGGCGCCATCGTGACCGAAGGCATCTTCGGTATCAACGGCGTCGGCGGCACGATGTACCAGGCCATCCTGCGCGGTGAGCCAACCACGATTGTCTCCTTCACCACGGTGCTGGTGATCATCTACATCATCGCCAACCTGCTCGTTGACCTCCTGTACGCCGTACTTGATCCGAGGATCCGCTATGCCTAATTTCGAGAAAAACACCCCCTACCCGGGCCAAGAGCACTTCGTCTCGGAAACCGATGAAACGGGCCTCGGCGCCGTCGACGCCGTCAAGGACGAGTCCGCCCCGTCCTCCCAGTGGGGCGAGGCCTGGCGCTACCTGCGCCGCCGCCCACTGTTCTGGATCGCGGCCGTGATGATCCTCGTGGCCATCCTCCTAGCCATCGCACCGGGTCTTTTCACGAGCACCGACCCGCGCCTGTGCGAGCTGTCCAAGTCCCTCGCCCCCGCCGAGCCGGGCCACCCCTTCGGCTTCAACCGCCAGGGCTGCGACATTTACGCCCGCGTGATCTACGGTGCGCGCGCGTCGGTTGCCGTCGGCGTCCTGACCACCATCCTCGTCGTGGTGCTGGGCTCCTTGATCGGCGCCATCGCCGGCTTCTTCGGCGGCTGGATTGACTCCGTCCTGTCCCGCATCACCGACATCTTCTTCGCCATCCCGCTGGTGCTCGCCGCCATCGTGGTCATGCAGATGTTCAAGGAGCACCGCACCATCGTCACGGTGGTCTTGGTGCTCGGACTCTTCGGCTGGGTCTCCATCGCCCGCATCACGCGCGGCGCGGTGGTCTCCATCAAGAACGAGGAGTTCGTCCAATCCGCCCGCTCCATCGGCGCGTCGAGCTGGCGCATCCTGTTCAGCCACATCCTGCCGAACGCGGCCGCGCCCATCATCTCCTATGCCACCGTGGCGCTGGGCACCTACATCGTCGCGGAGGCCACCTTGTCCTTCCTGGGCATTGGCTTGCCGTCGACGTTCGTGTCCTGGGGCGGCGATATCTCTGACGCGCAGGCTTCACTACGCGTTGCTCCGGCAGTCCTGTTCTACCCGGCGGGTGCTTTGGGCCTGACCGTGTTGAGCTTCATCATGATGGGTGACGTCGTCCGCGATGCACTCGATCCGAAGGCGAGGAAGCGCTAATGACTAACTCTCCACTTCTTGAAATGAAGGACGTCCACATTTCCTTCACCACCTCCACCGGTGTAGTTGAGGCAGTGCGCGGCGTCAACATGTCCATCTACCCGGGCCAGTCCGTGGCGATTGTGGGCGAGTCCGGCTCCGGTAAGTCCACCACGGCGATGTCTATCCTGGGCCTGCTGCCGGGCACCGGCAAGGTCACCGGCGGCCAAATCCTCTTCGAGGGCGAGGACATCACCCACTACGACAACAAGCAATTCGAGTCGCTGCGCGGTGACAAGATTGGCCTGGTCCCGCAGGATCCGATGTCCAACCTCAACCCGGTGTGGCGCATCGGCACCCAGGTCGAGGAATCCCTCAAGGCCAACCACGTGGTGGAGGGCTCCGAGCGCCACCAGCGCGTCGTGGAGCTTCTAGAGGAAGCCGGGCTTCCCGACGCCGAACGCCGCGCCAAGCAGTACCCCCACGAGTTCTCCGGCGGTATGCGCCAGCGCGCGCTCATCGCGATCGGTCTGGCTGCACGCCCGAAGCTGCTGATTGCCGACGAGCCCACCTCCGCCCTCGACGTGACGGTGCAAAAGACCATCTTGGATCACCTGGAGCACCTTACCGAGGAGCTGGGTAACGCGGTGCTTTTCATTACCCACGATCTTGGCCTGGCCGCCGAGCGCGCGGAGCACCTCGTCGTCATGCACCGCGGCCGCATCGTCGAGTCCGGTCCCTCGCGCGAGATTCTGCGCTCCCCGCAGCACCCGTACACGCGCCGGCTTGTCGACGCCGCCCCCTCTCTCGCTTCCTCCCGCATCCGCGCGGCTAAGGAAGCCGGCGTCGAAGCCAAGGAACTCAAGTCGGGCGAGGCCATCGGCTCCACCGCTGCAGATTCATCTTCCGCGGCTCAGGCCCCGGTCATCTCGGTGCGCAACCTCACCAAGGAATTCGATATCCGTGGCCAGCGCGGCGGAAAGAAGCTGTTGAAGGCCGTCGACGATGTCTCCTTCGATATCCGCCGCGGCACCACCCTGGCGCTGGTGGGCGAGTCCGGCTCCGGCAAGTCCACGGTGGCCAACATGGTGTTGGGCCTGCTAGAGCCGACCTCCGGCACCATCGAGTTCGAAGGCCGCGATACCTCGACGCTGTCGAAGAAGGAGCTGTTTAAACTCCGCCGCAAGATGCAGGTGGTTTTCCAGAACCCCTACGGTTCGCTGGACCCGATGTACTCGATTTACAAGTGCATCGAAGAGCCCATGGCGCTGCACAAGGTGGGCTCGCGCAAGGAGCGTGAGGCCCGCGTTGCCGAGCTTCTCGACATGGTCTCCATGCCCCGTTCCGCCATGCGCCGCTACCCCAACGAGCTCTCCGGCGGCCAGCGTCAGCGTATCGCCATTGCCCGTGCGCTGGCGCTGCGCCCGGAGGTCATCGTCCTCGATGAGGCTGTCTCCGCCCTGGACGTGTTGGTGCAGAACCAGATCATCCAGCTGCTCGCGGAGCTGCAGTCGGAGCTCAGCCTGTCCTACCTCTTCATTACCCATGACCTCGCGGTGGTCCGCCAGACTGCCGACGACGTCGTGGTGATGAAGAAGGGCCAGGCCGTCGAGCAGGGCACCGCCGACGATATCTTCGACAACGCCCAGCAGGAATACACCCGCAACCTCATCAACTCGGTTCCGGGTATGCACCTAGAAATCGGCACCGGCCACTAACCCACAACGCCGCCTAACCCGTCAGCCTTCATCCGGCTGGCGGGTTTCGCCTTTTAAGGGGGCTCGCTCTTTAAGGGCTAAGCGTCCCGTTGCTCCTACTGCATCCAACGGCAGGCGAATCGCGACCAGGATCCCCAATTTCCCCGCGCACCATGCTGCGGTTTGCGGGGATCACCGATGTGCCCGTCAACCATCTTTCGGTTGGCGGGATCGGTGGTTGGCGTTGTCCTCTCGATGTCTGGGACATTAACTGTTGTCGGGTGGTGGGTCTGGTGGCTGTCCTGCTTGTTCAGCGTTGAGTCTGGCTAGTGCTTCTTGGTATTCGG
>NZ_KV812475.1:0-17904 GCF_001813425.1 Corynebacterium sp. HMSC056E09 | reverse complement strand
TGACCCCGGTGTTGAGCCGGTACATGTAGCCGCGTCCGGTAGGTCTTTGTGGGTCATCATCATTGATGCCGTTGTGGTAGGCGCACAGGAAGGTCAGGTTCTTGATGTTGGTGTAGCCTCCCGCCTGCCAGGGCACCAAATGATGCACTTGGCAGTAATCAGCGGGCTTATTGCAGCCTGGTCTTGCACACGTGTGGAATTCAGCATGCAGGGTAAGGCGTTGTTTGAAGTTTGCTCCACGCTCTAGCCGCCAGGTGTCGATGGGTCCTTCAATAGGGTGCACGATGGTGGCATAGCCTATTTCGGCAAACTTGTGGGTGAGGAATTCTGCTCCGGTCATGCGCCCGCCGTTAGTGAGGTTGAGTTCGATGTCGTCCCCGTCGCCGTTGATGATTTGGTCGAGCTCGTTGAGGGTGACGATGATTTGGGTGCGCACCGCGGGTTTAGAACCGCTTGTTTCTTTGTTGAAGAAGATGTCGTTGGCGGCTTGAAGCAGGTCGGTGTTGGTGGATTCTAAGACGCCGCGCATGTTGGCGATCGTGGTGGCATCGTCAGTTATGGAAAGGGTGTTGGGGCCTTGTTCCCGGTAGGTGATGCGTACGCCTGGTTTGGCTATGCGTTTGGAGCGGAGTTCTTTCAGGCGTGTGGCGGCGACGGTGGGGATGCGGTGTGCGGGTGTTCCTGCGAGTTTGATTCGCAGGTTCCAGGCGTCGAGGGTTTTCTTCACCTTCGCGGTGTAGGTTTCAATCAGTGTGAGGGTGCCCAGGCTGTGGCGTTGGGTGAGGGCTGCGTGGCGGGCTTTGCGTTGTTTACCGCTAAAGCGGGTGGGGCCGAAATACACCTGGTTAAGGTTTGCAAGTTCGGCGGCATCGGAAGCAGAGGCTCCGAGCGCGCGGAGCTCATCGGGTGAGCCAGGAATGTTTTCCACCAGCGCAATCCCCGAATTGCGGAGGCGGATGTAGGTTTCGATATCCCCCATGAGCACAGAGACTAAAACAGCACCGTAGGCCCCGCAACCGGAAGAAGAAACTACCTGGTCTTAGCCTACGCAGGAGCCGGTTGGGGTGGCGTCGACAAGCTGCGTGACGTCACCCACGTGGCCGCGCACCTCGTCCGCGGTAAGCGCATAGCCCGTATCGGAATCCTCAACGGAGGCACCAAACACAACGCCCAGTACCTGACCCTCCGGGTTGATCATCGGACCGCCGGAATTGCCCTGCCGGATGCTACCGCGCACCGTGTAGGCATCGCGCTCCACGCGGCCCGTGGAGTAGATATCCGGACCAGCAATGGTCAGGCGATCCCGCACGCGCGCCGGCTCCGCAGTAAACGGCCCCGACTGCGGGAAGCCCAAGACGATGGCATCGTCCCCGGTAGCAGCCGCTTGTTCCGCCCACGGCAAAGGATCCAATCCCAATCCCGGGCTATGCAGCACAGCAATGTCCACGTCCGAGTTGTAATACACCACGTCCGCTTCCTTGAGGCCAAGGACCGTATCGAGGCGAACCTTATCCGTGCCCGCCA
Source organism: Corynebacterium sp. HMSC056E09 (assembly GCF_001813425.1). Lineage (NCBI taxonomy): Bacteria > Bacillati > Actinomycetota > Actinomycetes > Mycobacteriales > Corynebacteriaceae > Corynebacterium > Corynebacterium sp. HMSC056E09. The sequence goes on along the minus strand of NZ_KV812475.1, from coordinate 16,380 downwards.
CAACGTGGGCGTTCGTGATGACGTAGTCCGGCTCCGTGACAAAGCCCGAGCCCATAAGTCGGCGCGAGCACGCCTCGGCATCACCCAGCACGTGAATAACGGAAGGCCGCACACGCTCCGCAAGCTCAGGATCCCCAATATTCACCGCCGGCGCATCTACCTCAACATCGGCGCCAGAACGCTCCCAAGGCGACACCAACGGCGGCAGCCCAGACTCGTTGAGGAGCGCAGCCAAACCATTCGGCAGCGCCGCCAAGCGCGAAGGCGCCACCGCATTGAGCGAGCTCAGCACGCGCGATTCACGCAGCGCCTGCCCCGGCTGACCACCCAGATTGGAGGCCAAAGGCAAGGACACCAGCCAAATCACCACGATGGCCGCAGCCGCCTGGAACACCGCGCCAATCGACGAATCCACGCGCTGCCCCGAGCGGGTTCGCATGCGGTCCCGCAGCACCATGCCAAGCGACGTCCCCACCAACTGCCCCAGGCCCACCAACAAAATCAGCACACCGACGGCCAGCAAGAAGCGCACTGCCGCCTGGTCCGTCAGCCCCATCACCAGCGGGGCAACCACGGTTCCTAAAACCAACCCCGCAATGATTCCCACCGCTGCGAGGACCGCCGCTAAGGCGCCCTGCCGCCAGCCCACGCGCACGGCAAGGAGCACGGCAATCACGATCAGGATGTCAACAGCTAGGGACACAGGGGGAATACTTTCTTAAAGGCTAAAAGGAGCAGAACTAGCCTATCTTCTCATTATTCAAAGAGCGATTGAGTGAGTCACGCAGATCATGAACCATATTCTTATCCCATTCCACGCTCCAGCCCGCATGGTCCATCAGCCCGGAGAGCACTCCCGCGGTAAAACCCCACACCACGTATCCCCGCGCCCGGAAGGCCGGCCCCTTCCAGCGGCTAAACCCCACCATCATGCGGTTGGCCGGATCCGCCAGCTCCCGCAGCGGGACGGTGAAGACATCGTCGGTCTCCGCCGGGCTCGCCGGCCACACGGTGCCCGGTTCATGCCAATACGCCAGGACCGAGCTCACGGTGTTGCCGGTAGCCCGGATGTCCAGCTTGCCCCACTGCTCAAGAGGGGTGACCGTGGAGCGGTCGAGGCCGGTTTCTTCCTCGGCTTCGCGCAGGGCGACGTCGACAAGCGAGGCGTCCCCCTCCTCCCTACGCCCGCCGGGAAAGGCAATCTGGCCGGAGTGCGAGCGCATCGACGGCGAGCGGTGCGTGAGCAGCACCTCACCATCCTCAAAACTGGTGCCCTTCAGCAGCACCAACACTGCCGATTCACGCCGGCGCTTAGCGGCCGGGACATGCCGAATGAGACGTTCTTGGACCTTGTCTGTATCAACCCCGAGCGCCGGGCGCAGCCACTCCGGGGCATGAGCAGGAAAAAGACGGCTCACTTGAGAACCTCCTCGACGGCCTCCTCCAAATCTTCTGCGGAGTCGAACGGCTTCACAAACTTCTCCTCCACCGTGCCATCGCGCACCACCAGGGTGATGGGGATAACGCCCGGCAACCCGAGCTCACCTGCGAAGGCACCGTCATCGTCTTGGTAGCTGGGGATATCAACCTGCAGGTCGCTGAGAAGAGCGGCCCCGTTGGCGGCGTTCGCATCCGCATGCACGCCGACGACATTCCACGTCGGGTGCGCTCGCGCAAGGTCTTCGAAGAAGGGCAGCTCCGTGCGGCACGGTTCGCACCACCACGCCCACACAGTAACGATCTGGACGTTCTTGGCCGCCGCAGTACCGGCCGCACCCAAGCACGGAAGATCCACACCCGCAAGCGGTCCCTCGGGGCATTTGGGGCGCTTGGCCACCTCTTGCTCCTGCGCCTCGGGGAGGGCGACCTCCGGCTCATCATTCTCAAGCAGGTTCACCACGCCGACGAACGCGAGCGCCGCCAGCGCGATAATGGCAGCGATGCTCGCCTTCACGTATCCGGGCCACCGAGAATATTGGCTCATTGCTCCACCTTAACCTCGCGAGGGGCACCATGGGGCGAGGACGCAGGCCACGCACTGCGGCTTCCGCGCGGTGCACACGCGCCGTCCATGGAGAATGAGGCGGTGCGAAAACACGGTTTGTTCTGCTTCGGGCACGCGCTTGGCGACGTCCCTCTCAATCGCCCTCGGGGTCTTCGCCTCGGTCAACCCAAGACGCTGGCTCAGTCGCGTGACGTGGGTATCCACCGTGATCCCCGGCAGGCCGAAGGCATTGCCGCGCACCACCAGCGCGGTCTTGCGCCCGACGCCGGGCAGGGAGGTGAGCTCGTCGATGCCGCGGGGCACCTGCCCGTCGAAGTCCGCGACGAGCTTTTCTCCGATGCCTAACAGGTGGCCGGCCTTCGTGCGCTGGAATCCGAGCGGGCGGAGGATGCGCTCGAGGTCAGCGCGGTCCGCGGCCGCATAGTCCGGTGCGGAAGGATACTGAGCAAAAAGCTCTGGGGTGACCTGGTTGACGCGGGCATCCGTGCACTGCGCCGAGAGCACCGTAGCAATAAGTAGCTCGAGCGGCGTGGTGAAATCTAGCTCGCAATCGGCGTCGGGATATTCATCCGCCAAGGCGGTACGAATATGAACGATGCGAGCGGCCTCGTCAGCGTCATCGTGGTGCACGGGAAGGTCAGGGGACATAAAAGAGATCTTAGTGACGGCGGCTAGAATGGGAAGCATGATTTCGCTCGTCATCTTTGTGCCGCTGTGCCTCGCGCTGTTTGCCATCCTCATGGAGAAACTTGAGGCGACGGCTTTCGAAAACTAAATAGACCATTCAAGGCGTGTGATTATTTTTCACGTTGGTGGAAATAGTGACTAATTACACTGTATGATATTGTGCAGTGCCTCGTGGCGCACTGGAGACTAGGTGCGTCAAATCAAACCAAACCAGCTTGTGTCCCAGTGTTTTCCGGGCTGCGCAGGCTTTAAGGAGTAACAGTGGAAGGCGTACAGGACATTCTCTCCCGCGCTGGCATTTTCCAGGGCGTCGATCCGGTAGCAGTACAGAACCTTATTGAGCAGATGGAAACCGTCCGTTTCCCGCGCGGCACCACCATTTTCGAGGAAGGTGAGCCGGGAGACCGCCTCTACATCATCACCTCGGGCAAGATTAAGCTCGCCCGCCACGCCCCGGATGGCCGCGAGAACCTCCTGACCGTGATGGGCCCGTCCGATATGTTCGGCGAGCTCTCCATCTTCGATCCGGGCCCGCGCACCTCTTCCGCTGTCTGCGTCACTGAGGTCACCGCAGCCACGATGAACTCTGAGATGCTCAAGCAGTGGGTGGCCGATCATCCGGCAATTGCTCAGCAGCTTCTGCGCGTGCTTGCCCGCCGTCTGCGCCGCACGAACGCCAACCTGGCGGACCTCATCTTCACCGACGTGCCAGGCCGCGTGGCCAAGACCCTGCTGCAGCTGGCTAACCGCTTCGGTGTGCAGGAGGGCGGCGCGCTGCGCGTGAACCACGACCTCACCCAGGAAGAGATCGCCCAGCTCGTCGGCGCTTCCCGCGAGACCGTGAACAAGGCGCTGGCCACCTTCGCTCACCGCGGCTGGATCCGCTTGGAGGGCAAGTCGGTGCTCATCGTCGATACCGAGCACTTGGCCCGCCGCGCACGCTAGGCCTTAAAGGCCGAGCTCTCCGGCCTTGGACTTGTCCTAACGCAAAATCCCCCGAGAATTTCTCGGGGGATTTTCCTATGTAGTGCTTTAGTTCTGAGCCGCGAGGTACTTCAGCGCGGTGCGCGTCGACTGCTCAGCCGCGTGGCGCAGGACCGGATCGACATCGTCATACATCTCATCAACGAGAGTCTTGACGTCGACGTCCTCACCCAAGCGCCCACGGACTTCCTTGATCTGGTCCAGACGGTGGTGACGGCGGTCAATGTATTTGCGGGCAACCGCGGAGGTGTCCTCCAAGTCCGGGCCGTGGCCCGGGAAGAGCGCCACGTCCTTGCCGCGTTCTTCCAGAAGATCCAGGGTCTTCAGGTAATCAGCCAAGTCGCCATCCGTCTCAGACAGCAGCACGGTGTGGCGGCCTGCGATGGTGTCACCGGTCAGGATGCCCTCCAGGGTGGAGTTCTTCGCTTCCGCGGACCACACAAAGAAGCAGGTGGAATCTGCGGTGTGCCCCGGGGTGTGAACGACCTCAAGCTGCGGGGTGATGCCGTCGACGGTGATCACTTCTCCGTCGACAAGCGCGTCGCCTCCATTGCAGTAATTCGGATCGAAAGAGCGGATGGGAGCGCCGGTGAGCTGACGCAGGCGCTGGGCGCCTGATGCGTGATCATCGTGGCGGTGGGTTAGAAGGATCAGCGCAACCTCGCCCGCCTTCGCGGTCACGACGTTGAGATGACCTTCATCCTCCGGGCCCGGATCAACCACAATGGCGCGGGAATCTTCCCCAGCGCGGATGATCCACGTATTGGTGCCCTCCAAAGCGGTGTAACTGGGATTATCGCACAGCACGACACCGACGGACTGGCTCACGGGACGCAGTTGGCTATATGCAGGATGCTCCATGGTTCTAACCCTATCCGATTACTCAGCGATTTCTACGATGACTTCGATCTCAACGGGGGAATCTTTCGGTAGGACCGCTACCCCCACCGCGGAACGCGCGTGGATTCCGGCGTCTCCGAAGACCTCACCCAAGAAGTCGGAAGCACCATTGATGACCGCAGCTTGCTCAGTAAAGGAGGGGTCCGAAGCCACGAATCCAACCACCTTCACCACGCGGGTTACGTGGTCAAGGCCTACGAGACCATCGATTGCAACCAAAGCGTTCAGCACGGCCACGCGTGCCAATTCTTGCGCCTTTTCTAGGCTAACCTCTGCGCCGACCTTGCCGGAAGCCGGCAATTCACCGCCCACAACGGGCAGCTGGCCAGAGGTCCACACCTGGTTTCCCGCGCGGGTAGCTGGGATATAGGACGCGAGGGGGACAGCGACAGAAGGCAGCTCGACGCCGAGCTCTTCAAGGCGGGCAAGCGCACCCATTAGGACTCCTCCACAGGACGCTTGAAATAGGCGACAACATTCTCCGGGTTCATACCCGGGGTGATGGTGACGAGCTCCCAGCCGTCCTCACCCCAGGAATCGAGGATTTGTTTCGTCGCGTGCGTAAGAACCGGCGCAGTGGCATATTCCCATTTAGTCATGGGCTCAATGCTACTAAATACCGATGAGTTCGCCACCCTCAGCGAGGTAATGGGCCCAGCTCGTGATGTGCGGGTTCTTGCGCAGAAGGGCGCGGCGCTGACGCTCCGTGAGGCCGCCCCACACGCCGAACTCCACGCGATTATCAAGCGCATCCGCGCGGCACTCATTGAGCACCGGGCAATGGCGGCAGATTACTGCAGCTTTACGCTGCTCAGCTCCTCGTACAAAGAGTGCATCAGGATCACCGTTGCGGCACTTAGCTTGGGTAACCCACTCACCACGCTCTGTGGTTAACGAGGCATTCTTTACCATTGCGGACCGTCCTGCACCTTTGACACTGACTGCCATGGCTAGGTAACTCCTTCCAAGCTCACCCCCGTCGAGCTCAAAGATCATGAATAACCCTCTACCCGACGGAATATTATGTACCCTTGGTAAGTCTATTCACAGACCGGTATACCTGTCTAACAGGTCACACTTTAGGGGGGTCTCCCGGATATCCTCCTAAACCACTAGTGTGTGGAGGGTGACTGTGATCAAATCCCTGGGAAAGCTCGTCCTGTCCACAGCACTGGTCGGCATCCTCATCGCGCTGGCCATCGCCCCCGTCGCTGGCGTCAGCGGTGTCGCCGTGGCCAGGACCAATGAGACGATGCAATCAGACGTCCAGGATCTCACCAACGGTGATACCCCCGGCGTGAGCACCATCTTGGATGCCAAGGGCAACCCCCTTGCGTATATCTATGAGCAGCGCCGCCATCCAGTGAAACCGGATGAGATCTCGGACGCCATGAAGAAGGCAGTGGTGGCTATCGAGGACCGCCGTTTCTATGAGCACGAGGGCGTCGACTTGCAGGGCAATGTCCGTGCGTTGTGGACCAACCTGGTTGCGGGCGGTGTCTCCCAGGGCGCATCCACGCTTGACCAGCAGTACGTAAAGAATTACCTCCTTTTGGTCAACGCGACTACCGACGAAGAACGTCAGGCCGCGACCGAACAATCCGTGGCCCGTAAGCTGCGCGAAATGCGCATGGCTACGGACATCGATGCCCGGCTCTCCAAGGATGAGATCCTCACCAACTATCTCAACCTCGTCCCCTTTGGAAACCACTCCTTCGGCGTTGAGGCCGCTAGCCGCACCTACTTCGGAACCGATGCCGCGCACCTCACCGTGCCGCAGGCTGCGATGCTCGCCGGCATGGTGCAATCCTCGGAATACCTCAACCCCTATACCAACGAGGAAGGCGTAACTGAGCGCCGCAACGTGGTGCTCCAAGCCATGGTTGACAACGGCTCCCTTTCCCAGGAGGACGCCGACGCCTTTTCCCAGCAGCCGCTCGGCGTGTTGGACAGCCCTGCAACCTTGGCTAACGGCTGCATCGGCGCGGGCGATCGCGGCTTCTTCTGCGACTATGTGCTGGAATACCTCAACGAAAAAGGCATCGACCGCGAGCACCTTGCGCGTGGCGGTCTGACCGTTAAGACCACGCTTGACCCCGACGTCCAAGACCAAGCGCTCAACGCAGTGCGAAGCAACACCGCCCCGGATGCGGCGGGCGTGGCGGAGGTCATGAACGTTATCAAGCCGGGCACCGATTCCCGCAAGGTCCTAGCCATGGTGTCGTCGCGCACCTATGGGCTCGACCTGAACAACAATGAAACCCTTCTGCCCCAGCCCAATTCTTTGGTGGGCAACGGCGCAGGCTCCGTGTTCAAACTCTTTACCGCCGCGGCCGCCCTGGAGGCGGGCTACGGCATCAAGGACAAGCTGGCCGTGCCCAATCGCTACGAAGCGGAAGGCCTGGGATACGGCGGCGCAGCTAACTGCCCGCCCAACAAGTACTGCGTGGAAAACTCCGGCAACTACGCCTCCACGATGACCATGCAGGACACACTGGCCTACTCCCCCAACACCCCCTTCATCCAGCTCACCGAGCAACTTGGCGTCGAGCGCCTGGTCGACATCGCCGTCAAGCTCGGCCTGCGTTCTTATGAAGAACCCGGCAGCTACGACGGCGAGTCCTCCATCGCCGACCACATTAAGGAATCCAATCTCGGCTCCTTCACGCTCGGCCCGACAGCAGTGAATGCACTGGAGCTGTCTAACGTGGGCGCGACGGTGGCGTCGCAAGGCATGTGGTGCGAGCCCAACCCCATCGAGGAAGTCACGGACTCCCACGGCAACGAGGTCTACCTCAAACACACGCCGTGCGAACGCGCAGTGGACAAGGAAGTGGCGAAGGCGCTGGAAAACAACATGACCGCCGATACCGAAAAGGGCACCGCCTCCGACTCTGCACGCGCTGCCGGCTTCAGTGGCCAGGCCGCCGCCAAGACCGGTACCACCGAGTCCAACCAGTCCTCGGCTTTCCTTGGATTCAACTCGGCAGTCGCTGCCGCACCGTACATCTACAACGACGGGACCACCACGAGCCCGCTGTGCACCGGCCCGGTACGCCAGTGCTCCAGCGGCAACCTCTTCGGTGGCAAGGAGCCGGCGGCGACGTTCTACACAATGGCCGCGCGCGTACCCGAGGCGCAGAAGGGCACGGTGCCCGATTATGACCGGGCCTACGACTCCGGCAAGGTTTCGCCGCTTATCGACGGCGTGAAGGGCAAGTCCGAAAGCCAAGCCCGTTCCGCGCTGGAGAAAGCCGGATACAAAGTCAGGACCGCCGAGGTCCCCGCGCCCGGCGTGGGCTATGGCAAGGTAGTTCGCGTCATCACCGGTCCATCCGGCGCGAAGAAGGGCGCGGAGGTCACGCTCCAGCTTTCCGACGGCTCCGCGAGCGATTCTTCTGATTCTGCGAGCACGAACCCCATAGTCTGGGACTCCAACTCGGGCTCTCCGTCCGCACCGAGCGGCGGCGAGCCGGGAGGCGGCCAGTCCGAGCCACTATTCACTCAAGAAGATGTTGACCGCTTCACGAATGACGTGCGGAGCTTCTTCGGGCTTTAGCGCTTTAGTTGAGGGCAGCCTTCACTGCAGTGGACAGGCGCTTGCCGTCCGCGCGTCCGGCAGCCTTGGCGGTGGCCACCTTCATGACGTTACCCATCTGCTTGATGGTCGCCGGCTCACCGGAGTCCTTCTCAACCTCGGCGATGGATTCTTTAACGAGGGCGTTCAGGGAGTCGTCGTCAAGCTGCTCCGGCTGGTAGGCCTCGAAGAAGGGGACGTCGGCAAGCTCCGCCTCCGCCAACTCCGGGCGGCCATTCTCCGCGTAAACCTCTGCGGACTCGCGGCGCTTTTTAATCTCACGAGCGATGACCTTGAGGATGTCCTCATCGGTGATCTCGTGGCGAGAACCGGAAGTTTCCTCCGCCTGGATGGCAGACAGCAGAGAACGGATGGCGCTCGTACGGGCCTTATCCTTGGCCTTCATCGAGGTCTTAAGGTCAGCGCGGATAGTTTCTTTCAACTCACTCATGCCCTTCAATCTACGCCAGCCGGCCAGGTAGTGTGGTGAGGGTGAAGATTTTCCCTGTCCTTGGCGGACTCGCCGCCGCCGGCCTGGGCACCGCCGCATGGGCGCACTCAGAGCTCACCAAGTTCGAGCTCAAGGAGTACACCCTGCCGCTGCTGGAGCCCGGCACGCTGCGCGAGGAGTCCGAGTTCCGCATCCTGCACGTGTCCGACCTCCACATGATTCCGGGCCAGCGCGCCAAAATCGAGTGGGTCTCAGGCCTCGACGCCCTCGACCCGCACCTGGTGATCAACACCGGTGACAATCTTTCCGACGAGCGCGGCGTCCCCGAGGTCCTCCGCGCGCTTGGCCCGCTGCTGAGCCGCCCGGGGATGTTCTGCTTTGGCACCAATGATTACTGGGCGCCGCGCATCCCGAATCCCTTCAACTACCTGATTGGGAAGAAGAACGAGCCCTCTTATGTGAACCTGCCGTGGAAGGGCATGCGCGCGGCCTTCCTTGAGCACGGCTGGCACGATGCCAACCAGGCTCGCGTGGAATTCAAGGTGGGCGATGTTCGCCTGGCTGCCGCCGGTGTGGACGACCCACACCATGATCTGGATGACTACTCGGAAATCGCCGGCGCCCCGAACGAGGATGCCGACCTTTCCTTGGCGCTCCTGCATTCCCCGGAACCCCGCGTCTTGGAGAAGTTCGCCGCCGACGGCTACCAGCTGTCCTTGTCTGGACACACGCACGGCGGCCAGTTGTGCCTGCCGTTTAAGGTGTTGGGCTCGCGCTCCATCGTGACCAACTGCGGCATCGACCGCGTCCGCGCCCAGGGCCTGCACCGGTTCGGAGAGATGTACATGCATGTCTCCAACGGGTTGGGTACCTCGAAGTTCGTTCCCTTCCGAGTCTTCTGCCGCCCGTCGGCCACGCTCCTGCGTATCACTGAGAAGACCGCCTAGGGATACCCCCTCCACGCTGCCGTTTTGTCCTTTCAGACCGGGGTGCGTTACAGTAATCCGGTACCGCTTAGAGCGAGACACCGGGATATGGCGCAGCTTGGTAGCGCGCTTCGTTCGGGACGAAGAGGTCGCAGGTTCAAATCCTGTTATCCCGACCACCTCAACGGGTCGATGACCTGCACTTACTTCAAATGCAGTGATTCGGCCCGTTTCTTTTGTGCTTTGTTTGTCACCGCTTTGTCACCCGTTCATTCGTTCATACGCCGCAAGGTCAATCCCCATACCCAGATACGTCGTATAGATTGCTGTTGTTTCCAAGTCCGCATGGCCAAGCCACGATTGGACCACATTCACCGGGACTCCCCGCCGTAACCAGTTGCATGCGGCGCTATGCCGGAGATCGTGAATCGTGCGCCCTCCAGAAATTTCTTCCCACTTTGTCGAGCGAGTAAATCGCCCACGCCAAATCTGGCTTTTACCGTTCCGCGAGAGCAGATAGTCATCACCAGTCTTGCCTCGTGAGAGCTCTTCCACGACAGGGACAAGTACCTTCGCTAGCGGGACCACTCGCATGCGGCCCGATTTAGGAGCCTTTTCAGGTTTCCCTTCAGGCTGTGACCTTTTCACCTGGATATGCGGTGGATTAGACGTAAGCTGCACATCCGCAACACGGAGCGCACGAGCTTCTCCCCAGCGCACCCCGCTATAAGCCAATACTCGTACGACAGCAGCATCAAAGTCCCTCAGACCTTTAGCCATTGCTTCAATCTGGCCTTCAGTCAGTGGGCTAATGGCGTGCATAGTCTTCTTCCGGCGTGGGATTTCTACAGCCTTCATGGGGTCACTCACCACATAGCCGCGTCGTGCCGACCACTTAAAGAAGGCGCACAGGCAGTCGCAATAACGTCGCACCGTCGCCGCCGACTTCTCTGCACGCCACGAATCCACCAGCAGTTGTAAATCTTGGGGCTTAATTCCCCGAATCTGCCGTTTGAGGAGTCCCGATGGAAGAATGCCGATGACCACAGAGTCCGTCGCATACGTAGAAGCCGCCACGTCGTCCTTTCGAACTTCGAGCCACACATCCGCCGCCGTCTGCACCGAGACCCTGCCAAGCCTCGCGGAGAACGTGGAATCGGCGTACTTCAACCGCTCCCGATCTTCCCAGGCTTTGGCCTCAGCCTCAGTCGCGAACGTCCGCGACACCTGCTGACCTCGAATTTTGACGAGCCCCGGCCAACGACTTCCTCGTTGCCGAGCCATAACTATCGGCTCTCCAGCAGCCGACGCACGTCAGCCCGTGCATATCGCACGACGCGTCCCTGCGCAATAACCGGCTCAAGCGGCGGATTCGTCAAAGCCTTCCAGGCCGAGAGCGTCGACCTCGACACCGACAATATTTCCGCGACCTCACTGGGGGTCAGCACCGGACCGTAGCTAGATAGCGCCTTAGACGTTTTCATCCTCTTTCAGCGACTGCACTTCCCAGGCCCAGATGCCGATCTCGTCGTCATCGACGTACGGTGCCCGAAACCGAACCGGCGCCGGTTCACCATCCGCCCGCACGTACCCAACACCAGCGGTCGCGTAACCGTTCGTCTCCGTCGCCGGAGAAATCTCATGAGCCGCAGCCCCTAGGGCAGCCGCCCCACTTCCGAGCACCAGATCGACCTCCTGCGCCGACTCCACCCGCAGACAAATACGATTCATGAAATGCGCTCTGTACGGCCCTAAATTCTCCTTTTGCGGCTGCTGCGCGGCTGCTACGACATAGATCCCGGCCGACCGCCCCTGCGACAAAATTTGCTGCATCGAGGCTCTCACTGAGCTTTGCCATTTGCGGTCCCCCATCGTCCCCAAGGCGTTAAGCTCATCTACTACCAGGATGATTAGTGGACGTCCTTCCCGTTGCTCAAACTGCCTCTCTCCGGTTTCCTGCCGTCGCTTCATCTCAGCGACCAGGTCGAGCAGCAAGGACTCAATATCCGCCAAGTCAAAAGCCACCCGCTCAAATGCTCCGTCCACCACACCCGCGAGCTCCGCACGCTTCGGGTCGATTCCCCAGAATTGAGCACCTCCAGAAAGATACCCATAGGCATCGAATACACTTATCAGATAGCGCCACAGTAAGGATCCTTTTCCAGACCCCGAAGCCCCCACAACCAGCGTGTGTCCGAGATTCACGTAACAAACCTCGCCCCGGTCGTCCCTGCCGATGGGAAGCTTCTTACCAACGGGTTCCTCAAAAAACTCAGCATTCTCATACGCAGCGGGAATCGGGTCCTCAAGAAAGGCAGTCACCGTCGCTCGACCACGTCCACGTGGGGTAACAGTCACATCCTCCACACGTAACGCATCACGAATCGCTCCGCTACACGCCACGATATCCTCGACGGTTCTTCCCGGATTAGGGCGCTTACCCGGTCTGTAAACGAGGCCACGGTTGCAGACATGTCTGCCACCACACCAGGACTCACCATCAATCTGCCCAATAGTGTCCACGACGACCTGATCATTCGCTGCACGACTTTTGACCCGGACGGGTGCGTTCCCGAAGCAAAGGACGAGTTTCCCGGCGTGGACTACTGCCCTAGCCTGTACCACCTTTTGCGGGACGAACCATCTCCAGGCATCGACATCACCCACGACATTATCCGCGCACTACTTCCCTACCGCGGGATCCACATGGAGGTAGAGCCGAGGATTCTCGATGGCGATGTAGACATCGAGCGGCTGTAGCTGCTGGCTACGCTGTAAGCCATGAAGGAACCCAGCTGTGGTGTGTGCTGCGGCTGGGTTTCTTCTTGGGGAGGGTGAAGAGGGGACGTGATGGGACACCGGCCACGTCTTAAGTCGGGCAGCGTCTCCGCCAGACCCGGCAGAACTTGCGCACCGCTGACTGTAAGCATATACTTACACCTGACATCGTTCGATTACGATACGGAGGGATGATGGACGCAGCACGGCTCGCTCAGATGCTCAGTGCTCTTGGAAGTGAGCCTCGGTTGCGAATTATCGCCTCCCTAGAGACGGATTCGACCCATGTCAGTGAGCTGGCCCGCCGACTCGGGATGTCTCGGCCACTGCTCTACCAGCACCTCAACCGCTTGGAAGCTGCTGGACTCATCGAGAGTGGCCTGGAACAGCTCGGAGAGAGCCGAGTGAGGAAGCACTACTGGGTCGCTCCGTTTCAGCTTGAAGTAACTCCAGACCACATTAGGCACCTGATTAATCAAGAACAGAAAAGGGAATCTTCGTGACACTTACCGCTACCGTATTTCTTGTCATCCTCGCCGCCGCATTACCACTCGCGATCTTCGTTGCTCTTACCGTCTGGGTGGTACGCACCGTCACCAGCGCACGACGCGAAACGGCGACGGCGATCGATGGTTCCAACCAACTCATCGTGGAGCATCTACGCAACATCACCGAGCGGTTGGATCGGATTGAGGCCCAACTCAGCGAGATCCCCGAGTAATCAGGCTCTTCCTTAAACAAGGGGCGCGGTGGTTTTGGCTCCGCGCTATGGGCTGTCACAGCGTATGCGCTAAGCACGTCGCGTAGACCTCCAGCAACATAAACTTGCTTGTGACTTTGGCGGCGGGGTGTGTCTCCGGTCGTGGCGTTATCCTGTCCCTCTCGCGGATAGGGGCTAGGACTGGGGACGAACCACGTGGTGTGCCCCCACCTCCGACACCGCCCCGGCCCACCTGCCGACGGAACCGGGAACGGAAACCGACGGAAACCATAGCTGTGGTTCGGGTCGTTGCAGGTGGGTGGGTAGTTTCGCAAAAGACTCAACCCGCAGGAAACTGCGGGTTCTTTTTCGTTTTCACCTCTAAAAGAGGGGTTAAGGAGAAGCGTAAACAACGTGACGCGCTGCACCCCATCGACCGGGACATACCGCGTCCGAGATTTCTTCCCTGACCAACATCGTGACCGAAGCCAATGAGATTGGTAAGTTCGGCTAGCTCTGCAAACATGACCAGGTTTATTCTTCGTACTGAGAGCGCACCGCACCAGGACCAAGACGAACAGTGCAGCAGTTGGAGCACCGGGTCACAGTTAGGTCAGCCTAGACCTCCTCAGGGCAAATGCCGAGGGCACATCCCCCTCTTCCGCGATTGAAGGTACCGCATCAGTAGAAAGCCACCAATTGCCGACGCGTAAATACACATATATACTCACAGAAGTACGCCAGGCGTTGAGCCGCGAGGCAAGAATACCCCGGGCAACAACTCCGAGAGCCGATGCTTAGCATCGGCTCTCGTGCCATTTTCCGGAGTCACGGAGTTCAATTTGCTGCTCGCATACCTCGACGAAATTGGTTCCCCTGGGGCCTTTGTCCATCCTTCACACAAGAAGTTCTCTGATAGCCCCGCTTTTGGTTATGGCGGCTTTGTAATTCCCGAAGATAATGCTCGGCAATTTGGCGCCTTCTTCGCGGAACGAAAGAAACAATTCTTCCAAAATGATATTCCAGACAACGTCGATCCTGGTCGATGGGAAAGAAAAGGCGCAGATTTACTGTTCGCCAAGGCGTACGATGAACGTCCCCAAAATTTAAGACTGCTTGGAAGTCTGATTTCCAAACTTAGGCAATTGAATGGAAACCTTTTCTACTATGCTGAAGAAAAGCCAATAGGCACTCCCAAAGAGACTAACTGTGGTCCAAATGAATTTCGCCAGCGAGAAGAAACCTCAATGAGGGAATCCTTAAATAGGCTGGCGAATCATGCACATTCGTTAGACCAATCGATGCTCGTGCTAATGGATCAAATCAATGAGAAATCCCGAATCCAGCGCTTACCTGTGATGTACGCCCATATTCTGGGTCGAGCTACCGAGCATAAGGAAATGCGGCGATTGATTGAACCGCCTATGCACATCGACAGTAAACTCTCTTCTAATATCCAGTTTGCTGATTGGGTATGCGCTTTAGTAAAACGAGCTGTCGAATATCAACTAGTAGAAGATTCTCGCTATTCATGGATCCCCTTTGCGAGTCAGTTATCGGCTGCGCGAGGAGCTTTCACCTATGAATCGAAACTCCACCTATGTGGGCGATCCATCTCAGATCTCCACCATTCAGAGATTATCTATGCCGAGAGGCCAGTTATCGACTTCCTAAATGTGAGTCAGGAAAACCGGGAAAAACTAGAACGGGTCAGGAAAGCCACACTCAGGTAAATGCATGGTTGCCACAAATCTCCTGCAGGAAGCCAATTCCTTGTGAGAGGTTTTGCCAACGGAACCAAGCAGTAGGCAGCTTCGAGTTCTTTTGCGTTTCACGGTTAAGGGCTTTTAACCAGCCCTAGAAGCTCGAAGATCCACCCGAACCGGAAAAGCCCGAGCTAAACCCGCTGTTGACGCCGCCGCTGCTGGAGGAGCTATCGCGGGCGGTGGTGGCATCGCTGTCCCAGGTGCTCACAACGTAGAAGGGCACGTAGCCGTGGTAGCCGGAACCGGCGAAGAAGTTGGAGTCATAGATACGCGTGCGCTCTGGGCGCTCGTCGGCCTCGTTGCGCTTCTGCAGCTGCGCCTGCAGGTGCTCAGAGAGTAGCGCGGTGCGGTCCAAGAGCTCCAAGTAGCGTTCCATGAACTGCGGGTGATTGGGCTCGTTGGAGAGTGCAACGGCGGCACCTTCTAGCTCCTTGGCGTGACGCTCAAGCGCCGAGTCGATATCCGCCGCCAAGTAGCCTGCCTGCGCTAGGTCCTTGCCCAACTCGTAGAGCTCGAAGCGGCGGGCATCGGCATCAGCGTCTTCAATACGGCGCAGCTTTTCGATGTTGACTTCGGCGGTTTCCACGCGCTCACACAGCTCGCGCGCGTGGGCGATGGGCTCGGCATGCGAACGGAACTGTTCATCCGGCGCATCGGCTGGAATCGACATAAGGGATCCCACCTGGGCATCGATGGCGAGGAAGTCATCGCGAAGGCCCTCCCAGTCCTCACGCAAACGCTCATCCACCAGACCCGATTGCAGCGAGTGCGCCCGGATATCGATCTCCCTCAGACGCTGCGCCACATCGGTATAGGTCTGCGAGACATAGTCCCAGTTCTCGCGCGCCTGCTGCGCCTTCTTCTGCCGGCTGCGACGAGTACCGCCGACGATGCCTGCGCCCGCGCCACCGACGCCCAGGCCCGCCGCCCCGAGGCCAATGGCCGCTCCAATGCGCCCATCTTTCGCGCTCTCGTACTGGGCATCCGCAGCACGGTCCACATCGATCGCTGCCGCCGCGCCAGCAAAAAGCCCAGCAGGAATGTTGTCATCCCGCACGCCCGGCTTAATGGCTTCGATGGACTGCTCCAAATGGCTGTCACCTTTGCGCAGCTTCATCGGCCCGGACACGTCCTCACCCGCAAAGACGAAGGCCTGGCGCGGGTCGAGTCCCACGCCGACGAAGACCTGGCCATCAGCAAACTTATCCTTGCCGATGAGCTCCGGGTGATTATCGCGCAGGTACTCCTCCACGGAGTCGTTAACGTTTTCTTTGTTCTTGGCAAAGACCATGTAGTGCAGCCCCTGGACCACGTCGGGGGCGGCGATCCGGGAGACATCGCTAAGCATGCGCTCTTCTTCCTCCGGAGTGAGCACATCGTCCGGGTCCATGATGTCAGCCTGCACCTCACGCTGTGCGGGCTGGATGACATAGTCGGAACGCTCGGGCTCATCGAAGGCCGCCAAGCTCGCACCCGCGCCGATTCCCCCAAGCAACAGACCGCCCACCATGGCCGCACCGACGATGGCGTCGACCGATGTTATTTTGGGGCCGCGGCTGGCGGCAAAAGGTTGGCTTAAGGGACATTTCGTGTGGATAAATCGATA
>NZ_KV812474.1:0-74151 GCF_001813425.1 Corynebacterium sp. HMSC056E09 | reverse complement strand
GGGCTTTGCGTTGTTTGCCGCTAAAGCGGGTGGGGCCGAAATAAACCTGGTTAAGGTTTGCAAGTTCGGCAGCATCGGAAGCAGAAGCACCGAGCGCGCGAAGCTCATCGGGTGAGCCAGGAATGTTTTCCACCAACGCAATCCCCGAATTGCGAAGGCGGATGTAGATTTCAATATCCCCCATGGCCACAGAGACTAAAACAGCACCGTGGGCCCCGCAACCGGAGGGACAAAATTCCTGGTTAATGGGGCTGGTACGAGAAAAGCCCCTAGATTGAGTTGGTTGGTTCGCATACCAATTGAACTCGCCATACGCTGCTGCCCAACCTTTCTCCTCTCGGTAAAGCCGGTCGAAACGAGATCCTCCTGAGACCATTTCGCACAGCCTCGCAGTAGGTTCGCTATCGGGGATAGCGGGCATGGGTAGCCCATCAGCTTGAGCCCAAACCGACCTGACAGCACAGCAGTTTCCGGTATGCTCGGCGCACATGCTCGGAAAGGATGACACCATGAAGATGGCCCCGCGCCACCGTCAGCAATTGCCACCGCTTCCGATGGTCTCGGCCAAGCTCGGGGAGCGGTTGGCCAGCCACGTGTTCGTGGAGGAAGGCCGGGAGTTGCTTCCGGAGTTGCAGGCCTTCCGCCGCGATATGCACCAGAACCCGGAGGTGGGGCTGCACCTGCCGCGCACCCAGGAGAAGGTGCTCGAAACCCTTAATGGCCTACCGCTGGAGATTCATCTGGGCCGTGACCTCAGCTCGGTCGTCGCGGTGCTGCGCGGCGGCAAGCGCGGCGAGCGCCCCGTGTCGGTGCTGCTGCGCGCGGACATGGACGCTCTTCCGGTGCGTGAGCAAACGGGCAGCCCGTTTGCCTCGACGAATAGCAACATGCATGCCTGTGGCCACGACCTGCACACGGCGGGGCTTATCGGCGCGGTGAAGATGCTGTGCCGCCACCGCGAGGAGCTGTTGGGCGATGTCATCTTCATGTTCCAGCCGGGCGAGGAAGGCCCAGGCGGCGCGCAGCCGATGATCGATGAGGGCGTGCTCGACGCCGCCGGCCGCCGGCCCATCGCCGCCTACGGTCTGCACGTCGGCCCGCAGGATAAGGGTACCTTCCACCATATTGCTGGCCCAATGATGGCCTCGTCGTCCAATCTGGGGATCACCGTCTACGGCAAGGGTGGGCATGGCTCGCGCCCGCACGATGCTATCGATCCCGTTGCGGCCCTCGCGGAGATCCAGATGGCGCTGCAAGTGGCGCTGACCAGGCGTTTCGATGCGAACTCGCCGATTGTCATCACGGTGACCAACCTGCGCGCGGGCGATGGCGCGGTCAACGTCATCCCGGACAAGGCGGAGCTGGGCGCGACGGTGCGCGTGCTTCGCGACGAACACATCGACGCAGTCCGCCAAATGATCATCGAGGTCTCGAGCTCCGTGGCGGCTTCCCATCGTTGTACCGCGAAGGTGGACTTCGAGGTCCTGTACTCGGCCACCAAGACCTCACCGCGCGAGGACCAGTTCGCGGCGTCGTTGTGGGCGGGTATGTTCGGCGCGGAAAACGTGCTGACCATGGATACCCCGATGATGGCCTCAGAGGACTTCGGCGCGGTGCTCGCCCAGGTGCCGGGCACGTTCATGTGGTTCGGCACGGGGGATCCGCACACCCCGGAGCACATGCGCGAGTGGAACCATTCACCGCAGGTGCGTTTCGATGATTCCGTTCTGGGAGACCAAGCCGCAGCCCTGGCGGCGGTGGCCTTTGAGCGCCTCGCCGCCGAGGACGCCCACCCCTCGCCGGCCACGAAGGCTATGCGTGCGCCGGTGCAGGGGACAGGGGCGGATGCGCAGCCGCCTTCTTCCGCAGCGCAATAGTGCCCCAGATGGTGGCTACCCACTCGGCGAGCACGACGACCATACCGGCGAGGAGGGGCCAGATGGCGTCGTCGAGCGCAGTGCTTAACGACGGGAAGAGGTTCTTCGTGGCGTGCACCGCGATGGCGATAATGAGCCAGCGCACCGGCTGTTTCTGGGATAGGCCATAGGCACTAAGACCAGTGAACAGCGAGTGGGAGAGCGGGTTGGAGGCCAGGCGGATGACGCCTGCCCCGATTGCGCCAGCGGTATCCGAGTCGAGGTTATCCGCCGTCATGCGCGCGAAGGCGGTGGCGTCCTCACCTACAGTGAAGCCGATACCCACGGCCACGCCCACAAGGACGTAGTCGAGCCAACTGCGGGGCCGGATGACGAAGGTACAGATAAGCAGCACGCCGAGGAACTTCAGCACCTCCTCGATGAGCGGCGCATACCCCGCAGCGCCCAGCCAGTCCAGGCCCGCGCGGGTGAGGAGGTGGGACATGTTCGTGTTGAGTTCCACCGCGAGCCCGGAAACCGCGAACCCCCACACCACGCCGTGTGCAATTCCCGGCCGACGGCGCAGGAAGAACAGCGCGAGGGGGACGAGTACGGCGGCGAAGACCACGGCGGCCAGAGCACTTGCGGGCAGGAAGGGCTCGCCCGCGTAGTGGAAGGCGGTGACGGCCAGCGCGCCGAGGGTCAGCAGGTAGTACAGGTACTTCATGCGTCCTCCGGCTGCACACGGTCGGCGAAGTCACGTGCCTTCGGTCCGTAGATGTGGAGGAAGGAGATGGTGTTGTTGTGCCGCTGAGACAGCGTGATGCCGTCGCCGTCCTCGATGCGGTAGAGCTCGGCAGCCTGGGTGGTGATGGGGGCGTCGGTGAGCGCGCTGGTCCCGTTGAAGGAGCGGTGCTGGCGCGGCAGGTACGTCTCGACCTCGCGGGAGGATCTGCCTTCCTCAGAAATGATGGTTGCGCTCCCGCAGTTCCAGGTCTGCGAGGAGGCGTACGGATCCTCCGGGCACTCCAGTCCCGGGATACCGCGCACGGGGGTGGTGTCGGGAGTGGGGTCGGGGAGGAGGGCGTCGGCAAGCGGTACTGCGGCGAGGACGCCGATGCAGGAATAAATCAGTGTGTTTCTCATGCTTTCGACCCTACGAGCTGCGGTTTTGCGCCGGTATCCTCCGCAGGGAGGATTTTGCGGAGTTTGACAATGCTGACAATCATGGCCACCCACAGGCCGATGAGGATGAGGAAGGTGGGGAAGATGGGCCATAGGGCGTCGTCAAACGCGGTAGAGATAGACGGGCCGAAATTAGCCGTGAAGTGCACCGCCATGGCGATGAGCAACCAGCGCACCGGTTGCCGGCGGGAGAGCCCGTAAGCCGCGATTGAGGTGAAGAAGGAATGCATGAGCGGGTTCGCGATGAATCGGGCAAGGAGCCCCAGAAGCGTTCCCTTGAGATCAGAATCGAGGTTCTCCAGTGTCATGTTGGTGTAGTAGATGGCGTTCTCGGTCACGCTAAAGCCCATGCCCACGGCCACGCCGACGAAGACGTAGTCCGCCCAGTGACGGGGCCGGATGACGCAGGTGCAGATGAAGACGACGCCGAGGAATTTGAGGACTTCCTCGTTAAGTGGGGCGATTCCAGCGATGACCAGCCAGTCCGGGACCGTACGGACGAGGAGGTGGTACATGTTCTCGTTGAGCTGGCCGGCGAGAGTGGAGACCGCAATGCCCCACACCACCCCGTGCGCAATGCCTGGGTGCTTGCGCAGAATCAGCAGCGTGAGGCCTAGTGCAACAGCGGCGTAGGCCACCGCGGCGAGCGCACTTGTGGGCACGAAAGCGCCGTGGGAGAAATCATAAGCGACGTACACCAGCCCAGCGGCGGTGAGCAGTTCGTACAAAGTCTGTGTTCTTCTCATGCGCTTTAGGCTATGAACTGGAGCTGGGGTGCCGGTATCCTCCGCAGGGAGGATTTTCCGGAACGCAGGGAGAACTATCGTGGCAACCATGACGAGAAAGACGCGACCACTGTGGATCACGGTGCTGCTCATTCTGCTCTGCGTGGTGGCGGATTTGGCGGCATGGATCCCCCATATCGAAAACTTCGAGGGGACGGATCAGGAAGCCCTTGTTTTGGGCTTGATGGGTCTATTTAGCTTCGCCACGTGGATTCTGCTGCCCTTCGCCCTGCACCACTCACGGCGGGAGCGCAACATCCACGAGGAGTACCCCGGCCACCCGGTGGTGCTGATTGCGGCTCTGCTCGTCCTGGTACTAGGCGGGTTTCGCCCACTGTCGCTGTCAGTGCTGGTGGTGTTGATTTCAATCATCTCGCGCGGCCGACTGCGGTGGTCCCTGGCGGGGACGGCGGTGTTCGTGGCCTCGTGTGTGACCATTATCTCTGTGCCTTACATTCGGATGAACATCTTCGATCCCTTTGGTTGCGTGTTCTATGGAAGCCTCTTTCTTATCGTTGCCTGGATTACGGGCTCGGTGCGCGCGCAGCGCCGCCAGCGCGAGGTCACCTTGGTGAGTCTGGCGGAGCTCAACGAAGACCAGCTGCGCTCGCGCGAGGAGCGCGCACGCCTGGAGGAACGCAACCGCATTGCCCGCGATATCCACGATTCCCTCTCGCACAGGCTTAGCCTCATCTCCGTCTACGCGGGTGGCCTGAGCTACCGCAAGGACGCCGACCCGGAGCGGGTCGCCGAGGCGGCAGACACCATCCAATCGGAGGCCAAGGCCGCCGTGGAGGACCTGCGCGGGGTGATCAAGGCGCTGCGCGTGGATGACCGGGTGGATCCGCGCGCGAGCATCGAGGAGCACATCGGGCGCGCACGCGCGGCGGGGACGAAGGTGCGCTACGTCAAGGGAGACGTCGATAAGCTGAGCACACTAGCCGCCCACACGCTGGGCCGCGCCGTGCAGGAGGGGCTGACCAACGCGCGCAAGTACGCGCCGGGGAAGAAGGTGACGCTCACCGTGGAGAACGAGGAGGATAAGGTGCGGGTGACCATGCAGAACAAGAAAGTGGCTGCGCAGCCAGAGTCCGGTGGCGGCAACGGCCTGCTGGGGCTGGAGGAACGCGCCCGGCTGGCCGGAGGTACTTTCACAGTGCTTGACGACGCCTCCACCTTTACCTGGGTCCTCGAACTCCCTGAGGAGGCACGCGCGTAATGATTTCAGTGGTATTAGTCGATGATGAGCAGGCGCTGCGCCGCGGCATTCGGTTCATCCTGGAGGGCGCGCCGGACATTGAGGTGGTGGCCGAGGCCAGCAATGGGCGCGATGGCGTGGCCCGCGTGCTGGACCTGCAACCGGACGTCGTCTTCATGGACATCCGCATGCCCGTCATGGATGGCATCGAGGCGGCCGGGAAACTGCGCGCGAGCGCGCCGGATATCCCGGTGGTCATGCTCACCGCCTTCGATACGGATGAGTTCATCGTGGATGCGCTGCACGCCGGCGCGATGGGCTTTCTGCTCAAGACCATCGAGCCGGAGGGCCTGGTCTCGGCGGTGCGCGCTGCGGCCACGGGGCAGCAGCTGCTGAGCCCGAAGGCCCTGAAGAATCTGCTGGCGCTCAAGCACCCCGAGCCCGCGCCGGCAGAGACAAAGGCGCCTGGGCCCCGCCCGCTGGAGGGCTTAAGCCAGCGCGAGAACGAGGTGGCGCAGCTGGTGGCCCAGGGCCTGGACAACCAGGAAATCGCGGGGCAGCTCTACGTCTCCGTGACCACGGTGAAGACCCACATCAAGCACATCCTGGACAAGCTGGGCGGCACCAACCGGGTGCACATCGCGATTGCGGTGTTGGAATCGCGCTAGCGCCGGCGGATAAACGCGGAGGCGAGACCGAGCAGCGCGATGACGATCACGATGATGGACGCCGCCGGCCAGTACTGGGGGTAGTACTTCACCGTGTAGCCAAAGACCTGGCTGTCGTTGAACTGTTGGGCCAGTGCGATGGGCATCCACCACAGCTTGGTCAGCGTCAGGATCGCGCCCAAGAGCCCGGCGATGATGCGGCCCGGCCTGCGCAGGAAGAAGCTGGCCGCCACGAGGAGAACACCAACAATCGTGAGTGCGAATAGCAGAGGCGTATCCACGGCGAGCGGCGAGCCATTGATGAGGAACTCGTGGTCCACTTCGTGCTGTTCGATAAGCGTGTAGCCGTCGAGGACGACATCGTCGGGGATGCCCACTTAGGTCTCCTTCTGTTCAGAGTTCGGGTCGTAGCCATCGGCCCAGGTATCGGTGTCGAAGTCGTAGTCTACATTCTCGCCCTTTTCATCGGTGCGCTGGTACCAGTCCGTGTAGCGGTGGGCTGAGGAGTCGAAGTCGGAGCCGGCACCGCGGCCTTCGTCGGCGTGCTCGACGGTGAGCTCGAAGTCATCGCCGTGCTCCTCGATGCCGCGCACGACGGCGTTTTCCACCGCGGCGCGCGCGTAGGCGCGGCGGATGAACATCGGGTCGGAGCGCAGGTCCTTGATGAAGGCCACCATCATGACGAGCAGCACGATGCAGAAAGGCAGCGCCGAGAGGATGGTGAGGTTCTGCAGGCCGGTGAGTACGTCCTCGCCGCCGGTGAGCAGCATGACGACTGCAATGCCCATCATGCACAGTCCCCAGAAGATGACGATGAACTTGTTCGGCGCGGGATTGCCCTTGGAGGACATGGTTCCCATGATGACCGATGCGGAATCGGCAGACGTGATGAAGAAGACCGCCAGCACCACGATCAGAACAAATGGTGTGATGCTGCTCAGCGGCAGGTGGTCAAACATGGCGAAGAGAACCTGCTCGCCGGAAGCGGAGCCATCAAAGTTGGGGAGCTCCTCGCGCTGGAAGGTGATGGCCGTGCCGCCGAAGATGGTGAAGGCCAAAATGAGGATGAGGGAGGGCGCGAAGACGGTGACGGCGGTGAATTCGCGCAGCGTGCAGCCACGGGAAATGCGGGCGACGAACATGCCGACGAAGGGCGTCCACGCGATCCACCATGCCCAGTAGAAGGCGGTCCAGTAGGACTGGAACTCGATGGTTTCATCGCCCCAGGACAGGCCCTTGGCCATCATGGGCAAAAGCTGGTCGATGTAGGTGACGATGCCGGAGGGCACGAGGTTGAGCAGGAGCAAGGTCGGGCCGGTGAAGAAGACAAAGATGACCAGGCCGAGCGTGAGCGTGATGTTGAAGTTGGACAGGTAGCGCACGCCGCGGGAGACACCAGAGACCGCTGAGATGATGAACCCGCACCCCAGCACGGCGATGATCACGATGAGCACGGCATTGGTCAACGGACCTGCGCCGCGGATGATGGAGACTCCTTGGCCGATCTGGATAGCGGAGAGCCCCAGCGTGGCGGCGGTGCCGAAGAGCGTGGCGACGAGTGCGAGGATGTCGATAAGCTTGCCCAGCGGCCCGTCGGTATCGCGGGAGCCAAACAGGGGCTTGAAAATCGAGGACACCAGCGGGACGCGGCCGCGGCGGTAGGAAGAGTAGGCGATGGCGCCGCCGACGAGGGCGTAGGCCGCCCAGGGAGAGATACCCCAGTGGTAGTGCGCCTGAGCCATTGCTTGGTGGAGGGCTTCGACGCTGTTGCCGTCGACAGTGTGGGGAGGCGGGGTGATGTAGTGCGACAGCGGCTCCGAAGGACCGTAGAAGAAGATGCCGACGCCGATGCCGGCACCGAACATCATGGCCACCCAGCTGAACCAGCCGAACTCGGGTTCCTCGTCATCGGTGCCGAGTTTGATGCGGCCGAGGCGGGAGCAGCCGATGTAGAGCATAGTGACGACGGCCATCATCATGGTGATGTTGAGCAGCCACCCGGCATTGGTGATGGCCCAGGAAAAGGCCGTGGAGGAGGCGGCGGAGACGGACTCCGGTGAGGTGATGCCCCAGATGATGAAGGCTACGACGAAGGTCGCAGTGCTGAAGAAGGTGATTTTATCGAGGGTGAAAGCGTTGCGTTGATCCTCCACACCGATTCCGAGAACCAAGCCCGGGTGCATGTTGTGGGGATAGAGGCCAACGGGTGGACCGGTAGATTTTTCGAGTGTTCACCCTCACCATTATCGCAGGTGCGCGAAATGACAGCGTTGTGAGCTAGGATGAAGGCACTTATTTCTGCGTCGATTGGAATGCCATGCCGCTGCCTAATTTTGATGAGAATGTCCGTGAGCTGGAGGAAGCCTTTGCCCTCTTCGAACTCGTGGAGGAACACGTCCTCGACCCGAACCTGCTGTTCACGGTGAAATAATCCGCCTCTTCTGTGCGCCCGCGAGTACTCCGCGGCGGGTGCGCACTATGAGGTCAGGACCGCATTTCCGCCGCGGTGATCTTCTCAATGAGCGTGTCCAGCTCCGCGCGGCTGGGCTGTGAGAGCGGGTTGACCACGCAGAAGTCGAGGAGGAAGTAGCCAGCGGCCTGCAGGGCCGTGTGGCGCTGCCAGAACTGGCTGATATCGGAGTGGTTGGTGGCAAGTGATTGGATGCTTCGCCGCTCCGAGAGCAGCTCGTAGTGCAGGTCGCGGCGCTGCGCCAGCGCCTCCTCCGGGGTCTTGATAAGCAGGGAGCCGAGCAAGGCTGCCATCGCCTCGAAGCAGCGCGTTTGCAGGCGGTAGTGGTTGGTCATCTGGGCCCGCGGTTTCCACAGCCACAAGAAGAGCATCGCCACGACCACGGAGAGTCCAATCTCCGCCATGCGCGAGCCGATGGTGTGGGCCAAATGCTCCGAGGAGTTGCCCATCAGCAGTGCCAGCGGGGTGGAGAAGATAACGCACAGCGCGTAATTCTTCACCACCAGAATCTCCGCGCAGAACTGGCAGAAGGCCAACGCGAGCACCAGCCCCCAGCCGTGCGGGCTGAAGGAAGCGATGAGAGCGAAGAGGCACACGCCCAAGACCGATCCCAGCATGCGCTGGATGCCGCGAATCGTCCCCGGCACCCGGTCGGGGCCCCACTGCAAGACCAGGAGCACCGACACCGCGCCCCAGTCCGGGCGGTTAAGCCCCAGCGCCAAGCCGATGAACGCGGTGACCAGGCCGCCGAGCGCGATTTTCTCCGCCGTCACCACCGCGTGGGAATTGCCTACCGCAGCGCGGTAGAAGCGGTAGCGCATCGTCGGCTTGGTGTGCGGGATGGCGGTGCGGTCAGGGTCGACGTAGGTGGGGGAATCAGAGAGTTGATCCGAGTTGCCGCCCACCTGTTTGTGGTGCGCCACGATACGCTGTTGCGCGGCCAGCGCGCGGTGGACCAGCTCCGCCTGGGCGGGGCGGCGGATGCGGCGGCCGCGGATGATGCCGGCGTCGGCAAGCGCTTGCCAGGCGGTGGAGATAGCGGATTGCGCCTGGTGGTGGCGGGCCAAGAAATCGGTGTCCGAGTGAAGGAAGGCATCGGCGGCCTTCTCTAGCGCGGCCACCGCGCGCGTTTCCGGGCCGTGCGGATCCCTAAAGCGCGGCACCATGCCCAGCACGTAGCCTGCCGCCACGCCGGCCAGGCTCCACGCGGCCACCTCCCACGGGGAGACCCCGCGCAGCATGGTGGAACCACCGGCCACCATCACGATGAAGAAGGACCCCGGCGGTGGCAGCCGCAGCGCATTCTGCACGAACGCGCCGATGGTTGCCAGAGTCACTGTAAACACCGCAGACAGCGCCAGGCCGTGCACGCCGACGAGGGAACCGGCCGTAGCCGCCAGCGTGAGCAGCCCGCCAGCGGTGAGGATCACGCGGCGCCGCGTGCGGTAGGGGTGCCCCTCGCCGTAGATGACGGAGAAGGCACCGGCAGAAATGAGCAGCACCGCATCCGGGTGGCCCGTTAAAACAGCAATCCCGCCCGGGATGATGATCGCCAATGCCGCGCGCAGGGCACCGGGCCAGCGGCGCGCGGAGGTGTTGAAGGCAGTAAAGAGCTGAAGGGCGTTAGGGCGTTGCGGCAGAGGGTGTTCCATATCGGGAGAACACCTTACTCGCTTCGCCGCGCTCGACCAGCCGGCCGTCCTGCAAGACCGCCACCGTGGGGCACAAGTGACGCACGACGTCGATGTCGTGGGAGACAAACACCAGCGTCATGTCCTTCGTCACGCGCTGCAGCAGCTCGAGGACTTGGGCCCGCGAGGTGGCATCCAGCGCCGAGACGGCCTCATCCGCCAGCAGAATATCCGGCTTACCCACCACGGCGCGCGCCAGCGAGATGCGCTGGCGCTGCCCGCCAGAGAAGTCCCGCGGATAGCGCTCGAAGCCCTCGATGCCGACCTCCCGCAGCACGGCCTCGGCCTCCTCGCGCGTCCCGCCGCCCTCGGCCACGATCTTCCAAATAGGTATGCGCGGGTTGAGCGAGCCTTTGGGGTCTTGGAAGACCATGTGCACGCGCTTGGCGACGTCCACCGTTCCCGAGGTCGGCTCCGCCAGCCCCGTGAGCAGCTTGAGCAGCGTAGATTTGCCGGAGCCGGAGCCACCGACGATGCCGAGGCGCTCGCCCTCGCGGACGGTGAGGGAGACGTCGTCCAGCGCGGTCACCCCGCGGTAAGTCTTGGTCACGTTCTTGAGCGTGATGACGGGCTCGCCCAAGGTAGGTACGGGTGGTGGGGTGAGATCGGGCGTGGTGAGCTCACCGATGCGCACGACGCGGTCGCACACGCGCTTGACGACATCCTGGTCATGGCTAATAAACAGCAGCGCCGTGTCTTCGCTGTCCGCGGCATCGACGATGGTGGAGAGGATCTCCTCTTGGGTGAAGGGATCCAGTGCGGTAGTCGGCTCATCGCAGATGAGGAGCTTGGGGCGGCGGGCCATGGCCATCTCGATGAGCGCGCGCTGGCGCTGCCCGCCGGAGAGCTGGTGCGGGAAGCGGTTGAAGCCGGGCACCTTCATCAGCGGGTCGAGCGCGGTCATGGGTTCCTGGAAGACCATGGCCAGCGGCAGCTTGCGCAGATCGCGGTCACGCATGCCCAGCAGCTCCTGGCCGTTGAACTGAATGGAGCCGGTAGCCTGCAGGTGATCGGGCAACAGCCCCATGATGGCCAGGGCCGTCAGGGACTTGCCGCTGCCGGAATCCCCGACGAGGCCGACGCGCTCGCCGGGTGCGATGGAAAAGGAGAGGGGGCCGACGGGGCCCACGCGCAGATCAGTGACGGTCAGCATGGCTTCCTAGCAGGTTGAATCCGAGGACGGTGCCGGCAATCGCCAGCCCGGGCCACAGCGCCTGGAGGGGGTGGGTGGCGAGGAGGGGCTGGGCGTCGTGAAGCATGCGGCCCCACGAGGCGGTCGGCGGGGCAGTGCCCAGGCCGAGGTAGGAGAGGCCGGCTTCGGCGAGGACGGCCAGCGCAAAGTAGACGGAGGCTTGGATGGCCACGATGCCGCCGAGGTTCGGCAGTACGTGGCGCCACGCGATGAGCGCCGGCGGCACGCGCGAGATGTGCGCGGCGGCGATATAGTCCTGCGTCATGATCTGCAGCGTGCCCGAGCGCGTGACCCGGATGAAGGAGGGGATGCCGGCGATGCCGATGGCGATGGTTGCCGTGAGCGTCGAGGAGCCCCACACCGCGCCGGCGACGATGGCTAGCAGGAGCGCGGGGAAGGCGAGCAGCAGGTCGGTGGCCGCCATGATGACGCTGCCGCCGCGCATCCCGGCGATAATGCCCAGCGGTACGCCGATGAGTGCGGCGATGGCCACCGCCACGATGCCCACCAGCACGGTGACCTGGGCGCCGGCGAGGATGCGAGAGAAGGTATCGCGCCCGAAGCGGTCGGTGCCCATGAGGTGTTCCAGGCTGGGGCCGGCCAGGCGGTCGGGGGAGATGAGGTTGGGGTCATAGGGCGTCCACACCAGGGAGACCAGCGCAAGCAGGACGGTCAGGCCCACCAGGATATAGCCGGGTTTCATCGCGCCTCCTTCAGCCGCGGGTCGATGACCCGGTAGACCAGGTCCGTGAGCAGGTTGACGGTCAGCGTGAAGGTCACGAAGACCATGATGAGGGTCTGGACGGTGGTGAGGTCGCGGGTGGAGACGGCGTCGAGAAGCAGCGAGCCCAGACCTGGAATGACGAAGACGTTCTCGATGACCACCGCGCCCACCACCAGGGTGCTCAGCTGCACGCCGGTGACGGTGAGCACCGGCAGGGCGGCGTTGCGCAGGCCGTGGCGGATGAGCGCCCCGGTGCGGGATTCACCCAGGGAGCGGGCGGTGCGGATGTAGTCCTTGTCCATCTCCTCGCGGAGGGTGGCGCGCACGTAGCGCGTGAGCATCGCACCCTGCACCAGCGCCAGCGAGATGACCGGCAGGACCAGGTAGCTTAAGCCCTCGCGCGGTAGCTGCCAGCCGTTGGCCGGCAGCCAACCCAGGTGCACGGAGAACACGGCGACCAACAAGATACCGACCAGGAAGCTCGGCACCGCAATACCCAGCTGCGTGGCCGCGTTGAGCACGGGGAGCCTAAAGCGGGCCAGCAGGATGCCCATGGGGATAGCCCCGGCTAGTGCGAGGGCGATGGCCAGCCCGATGAGCAACAGCGTGACCTGCGCGCGGTCAACCACGAGCGGGGTGATGTCCTGCTGCGAGGACAGCGAGACGCCGAAGTTGCCGGTCAACAGCCCTTTCATCCACTCCAGGTATTGCGCGAGAAGCGGGCGGTCCAGGCCCATGGCGTGGGTCAGCTCCGCCACGGATTCATCAGTGGCGTTGACGCCCAAGGCCACGCGCGCCGGGTTGCCGGGCACGGCCCGCATGAGCAGGAAGATGATGATGGAGGCGGCCCACATGGTGCCGAGGAAGCGCAGGAATCTCATCGCACACCTTTAAGCTCGATGGCATCGGTGATCTGGTTAGGCTGCAGGCCGGTCAGGCCCTCGCGGTAGAGCACGATATTGGGCATATTCATCAAGGTCAGGGCGGGCATATCTTCCATGATCTGGTCGACCGCCCCTTTCATGTCATCCTGCTTCAACAACGTGCGGGTCTGCGGCGAATCATAGCCGATGTAATAGTCCGGGTTGCCAAAGATGGTGGGGATATCGCGCGGTTCGACGTGCGCGACGAGCGACATCTGATAATCCTTGGCCCCCATCACCTGGCTCAGCCAGACGGCTGGGAACTCGGCGGTTTCCAGCGTGACCTCGAATCCCATCTCCGTCAGCTGCGAGTAGAGGAACTCGGAGAGCGTTTGCGTATAGGGCAGGCTTGGCACGGTGAGCGTGAGCGGCGTGCCCACGGCCCCGGCCTCCTCCATCAGCGCGCGGGCGCGCGCGGGGTCGTAAGGGTAGTAGTCCTTGGCGCTAAACCACGGGTCGGTCGGCGGCACCGGAGCGCCGCCGGTGTCTTTCGCGCGGCCCTCCCAGAGGATCTCGTTGGCGGCCTGGCGGTCGATTCCATAGGCCACGGCGCGGCGCACGCGGGGATCGTCGAAAGGCGCTGCCTGGTTGTTCATGGACAGCAGCACCTCGCCGTTCGTGGTGCCCACGGCGGTCTCGATGGACTCATCGAGGGTGTCGAGCAGCTCGGGGTTCTGCACGCCCCACACGGCATCGACCCCGCCGGAGCGCAGGGCGTTAACCGCGGTGAGGGAATCCGGGAAGTAGCGGATGGTGATGTCTTCCTTCGCCGGGGTGCCCCAGTAGTCCGGGCGGGCGCGCAGCGCGATGTACTCGTTGGGGGAGAAGCCGGCGACGGCGAAGGGGCCGGTGCCCACAGCTTCAGTGGGCGTGCGCATGGCGCCGATGACGGTACCCATGGACCATAACCAGCCGGCGGAGGGGCGGGATAGCTCGACGACGAGCGTGTGATCATCCACCGCCGTGGCGGATTCCACCACGTCCATCTGCTTCTTGAGCCCGTTGGTCCACTCTGTTTTCACCGCGTTGATGGACCACGCGGCGGTGTGTGCGGTGAAGGCCTCGCCGTTGGAGAAGGAGGCCTCGCGCAGGTGGAAGGTGTAGCGCGTGGAGTCCACCTCCCAGGATTCGGCGAGGCCGGGCACAATCTCTCCCTCAGGCGAGATGCGCACCAGTGTCTCGTAGACGTTGCTCATGAGTGCGGCCGGGATGGCGGCGCCGCCGACGGTGGTGAAATCCAGGGACGTCGCGGGCGTCGTCGTGGCCAGCGTCAGCGCGGAGGAATCAGAATCAACAAGCGCCGTGGAACCGGCGGAGCAGGCGCTGAGCGACGCCCCCAGCACCACCCCCAGCGCACCTAACCAGGCCTTCATCCTTCGGACAACTTGACCTCGAGCGGGGAGGTGGTGCCGCGCACGCTCGTCATGCCAAGTGTGAGGCGGTCCCCGAGGTACAGGATTTCGGTGCACTCGACGGGATGCCCGGAGTGATCCGAGATGTCGAGGTGCAGGCGCCACAGCGGGGAGGCGGGCTCCACGTTGAGGGAGCGCGCATCCTCCTCACTGGCAGAGACCAGCGAGAGCTCGCGGTTGACATTGTCGAATTCCACGCCTTGCTTGCGCAGGTGATCGTGGATGGACTCATTATCGGCATCGAAGTTGAGGATGTGGCTGCCCACGTCCACAGGGAAGAACATGCGCTCGATGGCGATGGGCATGCCATTGGCGCTGCGCACGCGGTGCACAAAGATAACCGGGGAGCCGGGCTCTACCCGCAGGAACTCGGCCTCCCTTTCGGTAGCGGGACAGCGGCCCAGCCACCGGGTGGAGGCGCCGGGCTCGAATCCGCGCTCGCGCAGCCAGTGTGTCACGGAGTAGATGGAGTCGAAGGACTCCGAGGTGAAACGGCCGAGAACGACAGAGCGGCGGCCGCGGCCGGAGGAGATGAGGCCCTCCGAGCGCAGCGCCGCGACGGCCTGGCGCACGGGACCGCGGGATGAGGAGAATTGCTCGCACAGCTCGGCCTCGCTGGGCAGGAAATCACCGGGAGAAAGCTTCTTGCTGCGGATGAGATTGCGCAGATAGTCAGCGATAATACTGTGCTGCTGTGTACCGCGAAGGGCCACGGTGATGCTCCTCTATGTAGAAAACGCTGTGATGGGTAGTGATGTGTTGAAACGCGGATGCGCGAGGGCGCGTCCGCCTACAGCTGCCACGCTTGAGCCAGGTTAACCATGTTACCCAAGGCGGCCTCGTGGCTTGTGGATTGCAGGGAGATCATGAGTTCATCCGCCTGGGCCAGATTTTGGAACTCCGTGAGGTAGTCGCGCACGTGCTCGATGCTGCCGACGGCGGAGTACTTCAGCATGCCGATGATTTGTTGGCCCTGCGGGGAATCGATGATGCGGGCAACGTCGGCGTCGCTGAGCTGCTTGCCACGACCCGCGAAGGCCTTGACGCGGCGGAAGCAGACTTTTTCAAATTCCTCTTCGGCGTCATCACCCGCGGTGACGTTGACACCCGCGATGACATAGGGCTCCGGGTGAGCTTCGGAAGGCTGGTAATTCTCGCGATAGTAGGCCGTGGCGGCCTCGAGGTGTTGCGGGGCAAAGTGCGAGGCGAAGGCATAGGGAAGCCCGTACTTGGCGGCGAGCGAGGCGCCGAACAGCGAGGAACCCAGGATGTAGATGGGGACGTTGGTGCCGTGGCCGGGGATGGCCTTCACACCGGGGATGAGGGACTTTCCGGAGAGGTAGCCCTGTAGCTCCTTGACGTCCTCGGGGAAGCGTTCGGCGGCGTGGCCATCGCGGCGCAGGGCGCGGCCCAAGGTCTGCATGTCAGTGCCGGGGGCGCGGCCCAGGCCGAGGTCGATGCGGCCGGGGTAGAGCTCGGCGAGGGTGCCGAATTGTTCGGCGATGACATAGGGCGCGTGGTTCGGCAGCATGACGCCGCCGGAGCCCAAGCGGATGCGCTCGGTCTTCGCGCCGATGTGTGCGATGAGCACCGCCGGGGAGGAGGAAGAAATGGAGGGCATGTTGTGGTGCTCGGTGTACCACATGCGCTGAAACCCCAAAGCCTCCGCGCGTTGCGCCAGCTCGACCGACCTGGCCATGGACTGGGAGGGAGATTCCCCCGGGTAGATGGTGCAGAAATCGAGGACGGACAAAGCGGCGCGGGACGTCATGAACTACTCACTTTTCTTCGACGAGCCTGTAGATACAACGTCGATGATAACGCCGATGGCAAATGCGAGGAGCGTGGGAACCACCCAGCCCAGGCCAACGTCTTGGCCAGGGGCGAAATCAAGCGGCGCGCCGAAGGAAGTGGCGGCGGACCACAGCACGGAAACCCACAGCGCCAAGCGGAATCCCCAGTAGAAGGTGACCCACTTCTTGACCACCGGCTGCAGGAGAGTCAGTGCAATCAGCGAGATAGCCGGCGGGTACAAGAACACGATGAAGGGCACCGCGATGGCAAGCACCGTGTCCAGGCCCTGGAAAGCGAAGGCGATGGACAGCGCGGTAAACAGGCAGGCCCAGAAATGGTAGGTGGTCTTCGGCACGAGCAGGGCGAAGAACTCCGAGGTGGCGGAAATCAGGCCCACGGCGGTGGTCATGCATGCCAGGATGACGATGGCGGAGAAGACGGCCTGGCCGATGTTGCCCATGGTGAGATTGGAGGCGTCGGCAAGCAGGGCGGCGCCGGACTCATAGGAGGCACCGTTCGGCATGGTTTGGCCGATCCACGCCAGGCCCAGGTAGATGGCGGCGAGCAGGGCGCCGGCGATGACCGCGGAGAGAATGGTTCCGCGCAGCAGCTCACTGTTCTTGGAAAAACCCTTGGAGCGCAGGGAGGTCACGATGACGATGGAGAAAGCCAGGCCCGCGATGGCGTCCATGGTGTTATAGCCCTCAAAGAGGCCGGTAACGAAGGGTGCGGAGGCATACTCTTCGGTTGGGGTGCCGGGCATGCGGGGATTCGCCACGGTAGCGAGGGTGATGAGGACCGCGAGCAGGATGACCAGCGCCGGGGTGAGGAACTTGCCCAAGGTGTCGATGATGTCATTCGGGCGCCAGGCCAAAGCCAACGCGATAAGGAAGAAGACGACGTTGAAGGCGCCGTTGGCGAAGGTCCCCTCCCAGCCCAGCAGCGGGGTGATGGCGGTTTCCATGGACACCGCGCCGGTACGCGGCAGGGCGTAGAAGGCACCGATGGCCAGGTACGCAATGACGGAGAAGGCCACGCCGAAGATCTTGCCGCCGTGGTTTCCGATATCCCGCACGGACTGGCCGGAAATGGCCACCGCGACCACAGCCAAGACCGGCAGCGCCACGCCGGCGGCGAGGAAGCCCAAAGTGGCGGGCCAGAAGTTGGTGCCGGAGGAGACACCGACTTCCGGTGGGAAGATCAGGTTGCCCGCTCCAAAGAACATGGAGAAGAGCATGAGTGAGGCAACGATGATGATGCCGATGGGAGAACCCGTCTTCGAGGCGGACTGAGAGGGAGCCTGAGCGTCATTAATGGACATTTTTCTAAGAATAATGCCCATGACATGAGATGTAAACTCTAGCTGAAGGCCTTCTCTAGCCGATCCAGCGCTTCTTCGAGCAGTTCGCGGGAGGTGGCGAAGTTCAAACGCGCGTGGTGCTCGCCGCCCGTACCGAAGGTCACGCCCTCGTTGAGAGCCACCTTGGCGTGCTCGCGAACCCACGCTGCGGGCTTCGGGTCATTACCAATAGCGGTCTCGGAAAAATCCAACCACAGCAGGTAGGTGGCCTGCGGGTGGGAAGTCTTTAGGCCCGGCACGCGCTTGGGCAGCTCCTCCACCAGCCAGTCGCGGGTTTTCTTCAGGTACGCGATCTCCTCGTCGAGGAACTCCCCGCCGTGGCGGTAGGCGGCCTCCGCAGCCAGAACGCCGAGCGTGCCGGTGCCGTCCTTGGCCACGCCGGTCAGCGAATTCCAGCGCTCCACGTCCGCGGAGTTGGAGAAGATCACCTGTGCGCACTTGAGACCCGCGGTATTCCACGCCTTGGACGTGGCGGTGACGGTGATGACGCGGTCGGACAAAGCACCCAACGGGATGTGGCGGCCCTCGTAGACCAGCGGGGCATGGATCTCATCAGAGAGAATGCGGGCATCATACTTATCCGCCAGTTCCACGAGCCCCCGCAGCCAGTCCTCGTCGAAGACGATGCCCAGCGGGTTATAAGGGTGGGAGAGCAGGATGGAGCCGGCGCCAGCCTTAAAGGCACGCTCGATATCGTCTAGCTCCAGCGAGGTCTCTATCTTCTCGCGCCCCGCGGTTTCCGGCAGCTCCAGCAGCGGCGGGTAAGAGGGAACCGGTACGGCCACCGCGCCCTCAGTAAAGTACTGGACCCCGAGCAGCAGCCCGCGCACGACGTCCCCAATCCAGAAGACGTGCTCTGGGCGCCAGCCATAGCGCGATTCATAGAAATCCGCCAGGGCCGCGTTGAGCTCGGAGGCCTTCGGCGCCGGGGTGTAGCCGAAGGATTCGGCGTCGACAGCCTCCTGTATTGCTTCCTTCACCGCGGGGGCGGTGAGGAAGTCCGATTCAGCGATCCACAGCGGAATGATGTCCTCATCAAAGACGGTCCACTTGCGGGTGCCGCGGGCACTAAGTTCTTTCAGGCTAGGGAAATGCATGCGCCCCACCTTACTCGTCGTTGGGCTGCACAAATCCGTATTTTTTCAGCCGCTGGCGGTCGGCGGCGGAGGCGGATTGGGTCAAACGCAGCAGCTCGGCGTAGATGCCACCGGACTGCGCCAGCTCGGCCGGCGAACCAATTTCGGAGATGCGTCCGTGGTCGAGGGTGATGATGGTGTCCACGTCCGCGATGGTGGACAGGCGGTGCGCGATGATGAGCGTGGTGCGGTCCTTCATGAGCTCGTCCAGACCGGCCTGGACGGCGCGCTCGGCCTTGGTGTCCAGCGCCGAGGTGGCCTCGTCGAGCACGAGGATGGGGGCGTCCTTCAGCATGGCGCGCGCCACAGCCACGCGCTGCTTCTGCCCGCCGGAGAGCTTGAGGCCGCGCTCACCGATGACGGTGTCGTAACCATCGGGGAATTCCTCGATGAAGTCGTGCGCATTGGCGCGCTTGGCGACGTCTAAGATCTCCTCCATCGTCGCCTCCGGCTTGCCATAAGCGATGTTTTCCTTGATGGTGCCGGAAAAGAGATAGGACTCCTGGAAGACCACGCCGACCGAGGCGCGCAGGCGCTCGGCGGTAAGCTCCGCGGCGTCGTGCCCCAACACCGTCAGCTTTCCCTCCGTGGGCTGGTACAGGCCCAGCAGCAGGTTGACCAGGGTGGACTTGCCGCCGCCGGATTCGCCGACGAGCGCGACCTTGTGGCCCTCCTGGGCAGCAAAGGAAATATCGGCGACGACCGGCTTATCCGACTCATAGGAGAAGGATACGTCCTCGAAGGCAAAGACCGGGCCTTGCGTTGGGCGCAGCGGCTCCGCCGGGGTGAGATCGAGCTCGGGGACGTCGGAGGTGCCAGCGGCGGCGACCAGCTGCGGGTTTACCGTCGGTTCCGGGGTTTCCTCCATGACCTTGAAATAGTCCTTGGATCCGGCGATGGCGCGCTGGCTGACATCCACGATCCAGCTCATCATGAACACCGGCTGCTTGGCCATGTTCACTAGCTGCAGGAGCATGACCATGTCACCGATGGAGAAGTGGCCCTCCAAGGTGCGCCAGAAGATCAGGCCATAGATGCCTAAGAAGATCAGCGCCATGGCCGCGCCGCGCGCGGTATCCATGGAATGCCACCACCGCGATTGCGGCTTCGTCGTGTCCACCACCGTGCGGTAGCGCGAACTGAAGGAGGCCAACTCGCGGGCCTCGGCCACGAAGGACTTGGTCACCTTTACCTGGCCGATGACCTCCGCGAAGCGCCCATTGGCCACGTCGATGTTTTCGTTCTTGATCCCCTCATACTTCTGCCAGCGCTCCGAGGTCAGCGCGGTGAGCCACATATAGATGGGGAAGAGCGCTGCCAGCAAGATAGCCAGCGGCCAGTAGTACACCGCGGTGATGACCAACACCGCCGCGGCCTGGATCAGCATGACGAAGAAGTTATTGGAGAAGGACTGCAGGAACTGCGTGATATTCGCAATCGAGCGATCCAAACGCGCGATGATGGTGCCGGTGACCTGGTTGTCGTAATAGCCCTGCGGCACGGAGAGCAGCTTGGCAAAGTAGCGCGTGGACAGAATCTGGCGCAGGCGCGCCACCATGACGTCGCCGATATAGCCGCCGATGTTTTTCACCACGTTGCCCAGCGCATCCGCCACAAAGAGCGCGACGACCCACCAGAGGATGGTGCGCAGCGGGCCTCCTGCGACGACGGTATCGGTGGCCTCGCGGAGGATGAAGGGAGTCAGCAGCGAGAGAATCGCGGTGACTGACGCAGTGATTAAGACGCCGAGATAGAACGGCCACAGCGCAGATGCGCTGCGGACGATGCGGAGAATAGAGTTCATCGTCGGCCGATGTTACGCCCTTAATAGGAATATCCAACCCGTCGACTAAGGTAAGGGAGAAACCGAAGTCGTGATGGAAAAGGATTCGCGGTGAAGAAGTACCTCCCCCTAGCGTGTGCCCCGCTGTGCCTGGCTGCCCTCTCAGGCTGCAGCATCCTCCAGCCGCCGGACGCGGGCCCGCAGGACAACATCGTGGTGTCCAGCTCGGAGCCGCCGACGTTTGAGGCTAAAGACGTGGACGCCGAAGAGGTGACGTCCAACCTGGCGGCACCCGTCAAGGACAAGGGCCTCAACGTGGAGTATGAGCTGCAGGGCCTGTACTCCGGCGGCGGTGGAACGGTGCTCACGGTGAAGATCCACAACCTCAACGAGGTGCCCATGCCTGCCGACGCCCTCCCGGAACCCACCCTCGAGCGCGCCGACGGCAACGGCGGCTGGGCCACCGTGGATTCGATTGATGTTGACCCCGCTGTCCACCCAGATGTAGCCGCGCCGGGCTTGGACCACCCGCTGGGGGCAGGCGCGTCCACCAACCTCCAGTATGTCTATGACGTTGCCCCCGGCAACCTGTGGAACGCGCGCTTTAGCATCGGCAACGTGCGTTTTGTAGGAGACCTCAATCTATGACGGAACTCGTCGTTCTAGCCTCGCCCGAGGGCAAACCCGCAGGCGTAGCTGAGAAGGCCGCCGTCCACACCGCGGATACTCCGCTGCACTTTGCTTTCTCCGCCTGGGTGGTGCGCGGAGGCGAGCTGTTGCTGACTCGCCGCGCCCTGTCCAAGCTGACCTGGCCTGGTGTGTGGACCAATTCCTTCTGCGGGCACCCGGGCCCGGACGAGCCGACTGCCGCCGCCGTCATACGCCGCGCCCAGTTCGAACTTGGCCTCAGCGGCACACCTCACTTAGTGCTGCCGGATTTTGCCTACCGCGCCGTGGATTCCTCCGGCGTGGTGGAAAATGAAATCTGCCCGGTCTATCTCTTCGAAACCGAAGACGATCCGGCTCCCAACCCAGAGGAGGTGGACTCCTTCGCGTGGGTCCCGGTGCGCGATGTCCTCGCTGCCGCCGATGCCACGCCATTCGCCTTTAGCCCGTGGATGGTTGAGGAGCTGGCCCACGAGCCGCTGCGCGAGGCCCTGTTGGCCTAAAGCAGGCTGCCATCCTGGGCGAAGGCCGCCGAGATGTAATCCAGGCTGGAATAGGCCACGCGGTTTTCGCCGTTATCCAGGTTGTATTCCCAGATAGCGTGCTCGGGGCGGTAGGCCTCGAAACCGGGCTCGCCGGTGCGCACGAAGTCCCGCAGCCACTGTGCTAGCTCCGTATCCCCGAAGAGCGGGCGCAGCTCTTCGCAGTGCAAGGCCGGGCCCGAGGAGCGGGTGAACTCCACCATCCAGGTCTTACCCGGTGCCTTCTCTGCCACCTCGGCCGCCCAGCGGCGGATGATGGCATCACCCACCAACCGTCCCATAGGGCGGTCCTTATCCATGTGCTGTGCCACCTGATACCACGGCTTGAAACCGTTGCGGGGAAAGCCAAAGCGCGGGGCCACATAGCGCAGGATGAGGCCGCGGAAAGGGGAGCGGTCGATCTTCTGCGTGGCCGGGATGTTGTAGAACTCGTCTCGGGTGCTGGCGAGGATGAGGGGGACGTCGGCAAGCTGCCCACACTCCAGTGGGGTGGGGCCCAGCGCCATATCGAGGCTGTACTTCTTGCGGAACTTGGCGTAGCCGGCCGCGAGCTCCTCCTTATCCATCGCCGCCAGGGAGGAGCGCGTGATGGGCTTCTTCATCACCTGGCGCAGCGTGGCCTTGCGCTCCTCGAAGCTCTCCCGCGGGAAGCCCGGGGAGAGCGCCACGGCGCGGCGAAAAGCCCCGCGGTAGTGATCGCGCCGACACAACCAGAGAACGGCATTAGCGCCGGCAGACTGGCCCACGACGGTGACGTTGGTGGGGTCGCCGCCGAAGGACTCGATGTTGCGCTGGATCCATTCCAAGCCCAGCTGCAGGTCCTCGATGGCGCGGTAGTGGTTGGGCTCATCATCGCGGAAGCGGGCCAGGCCCGGCAGGCCCACGCGGTAGCCCAGCTGCACGTGGACCATGCCCGCCTCCGCAGTCGGCGTGCCCTCCGCCCGGGGGTCCTCGTGGGAGCCGTGCTCGTAGCGGCCGCCGTGGATGTAGACCAGGGTGGGTGCTAGGGCGGCGGTGCGATTGCCGGGCGCGGGGGCGGTGATGGTCAGCGCGACCTTCTCCGGATGCGGTTCGCGCGCGTCCTGGTCACGCGGCGGGGCGGGCTCGGGGTTGTCGAAATCTCCCGGGATGTGGGAGTACTCGATGGAGTGGAAATGGGCCACGTCCCCATCGAGGTAGCCGGTGATGGTGCCCGCGGGGCAGGTGACGTCGAAAGGTGCACTGCTCATGGACAACAGGCTACCCTGAGGGCATGGAATGGCTCGTGCAGGCGCCAGTGTGGGCGCAGATGGCGGTGCTCGCCGTGACCGCAGTGCCGGCCGCGACCGTCATGGGGTGGGTGCTGATGTGGGGTATCGACCGTGTGAATTCGTGGCTAGCACCCGCGACTAGGATAAAGAAACATGACTGACGATGATCACCGCGAAGGCCTGTGGGACCCCGAGCGCCCGCAGCCTCCCCACCGCAAACGCGCACTGCCTAAGTCCCGAGTGAGCGTGACCCTCTGGCTGATGATCGCGCTCATCGTCGTGGTGGCCATCGTCGGCGTTGTTTTTTAAGGGGGTCTTCCTGAAGGGAAGACGCCGCTAGGGGCGCCGCGCTTGCCGACGCCCCTCCTAGCCCTAGCGCCCGGCACCCGGCCTCGTGGCGGCCTGGGCGAGGCGCTGGTAGAGCTCCTGCTTCGGCAGATCCTCCAACAACACCGGCTTGCCGGCGGTATCGCACAGCGGGATGCACCAGTTGGGGTATTGGTCCTTTGTCGTGCCCGGCTGGTTTTGGGCGCGCACGTCACCGACCATGTCCACCAGGTTGGTCACCGTCAGCGCCGACGGGGTTCCCGCGATGTAGCGGTGCAGGGCAACGAGCATGTCCTTTTCGCTCTCGCGGTTGTCCAACATGCCATAGGCCTGCAGGTTGTCCTTGACCTTTTCCTGCCACGCGCGGTCCTCGGCTTCTTCTTCCGCCACTGGGCGGGTCAGCAGACCCAAGCGGGCGCGCAGCGCGATGTGGTCGCCGCGCAGGAAGGCGAGCGTCGGCGGCAGATCGTGCGTGCCCACCGAGGACATGGCCATCTGGCGGTATTGATCCTGCGGGCGCGGGGTGGGGCCGTCCTCGGCGTGCTCAAACCAGATGATCGTGGTACCCAGCACACCCATATCGCGCAGAGCGTTTTGGACCCACGGCTCCAGGGTGCCCAGGTCCTCGCCCACGAGCACTGCGCCGGCGCGCTCAGCCTCGAGCGCGAGGATGCCGAGCATAGCCTCCCAGTCATAGGACACGTAGGTGCCGTTGAGCGGGGTGGAGTGGCGCGGGATCCAGTACAGGCGGAACAGGCCGAGCACGTGGTCAACGCGCAGGCCGCCGGCGTTGCCCAGCATCGTACGCAGCAAGTCACGCCACGGCTGGTAGCCGGATTCCGCCAGGCGGACCGGGTGCCACGGCGGCTGAGACCAGTCCTGGCCCTGCTGGTTGTAATCATCCGGCGGGGCGCCCACCGAACACTGCGGGGCGAGGTATTCCGCCAGGTTGACGGCGTCGGCACCGGCGGGGTGGATGCCCACGGCCATGTCGGTGATAAGCCCGATGCTCATGCCGGCGTCGAGCGCGCGGCGCTGGGCAGCATCTAGCTGCTCATCGCAGAGGAACTGCAGCCAGGAATAGAACTCAGCCAACTCGCTGACGTCAAGGCTCAGCGCGTGGCGACGGCCGCTGTGGCGTTCGAGCTCGGTCTCGGCGCACCACAGCGCGAAGTTACGCAGGCCACGGCCCTCGCGGCGCTGGTACTCGCTAAAGGCGGTGCGGCGCTCTGGGGTCATCCCCTTGTTGAAGAGCTCCTGGAGGACCTGCAGCTTGGCCTCGAAGATGGAATCACGATCAATCTCTTCTGCAGACAGGTTGCGCTCGCGGAACTCGGCGGCCAGCTCGGCCACGTCATCCTGGAGTTCCGGGCTGAGTAGTTTCAGCTCCGGGACGTCCTCGATGCGGATATAGATCGGATTGATGAATCGCCGCGTGGTGGGCAGGTAGGGCGAGTCTTCCACCGGCGGAATCGGCTCGCCAGCATGCAGCGGATTAATAAGGAGGAAGTCGTAGTCCGGCGCCAGCAGTTCCGCCAGCTCTGCCAAGTCACCGAAATCACCCATGCCCCAGGACTTCTCGGAACGCACTGAGTACAGCTGCGCCATCGCACCCGCCGCGGGGCGCTCAAGGTAGCGATCCGCCGTGCTCAGGTGGTTCGGCACGACGATGAGCGGGCACTCGTGCTCTCCGATGCCGGGAGAGGACAGGAGCAGCTTATGGAATCCGAGAGGCAGGTCGCCGGGGACGTGGAAGCTTGCCTCGCCCCACATGGTTCCGGAGACGTCGGCAGCCGGGGCATCGTTGGGGTCCTGGTAAGTCGGGCGGGTCTCGCCGCTTTCCAATTCGATGGTGACGGAGACCGGATCCCCGTCGTGGACGTGGACGGCGAAGGACTTTTCGGCGCCTTCGCGGGCCACCACGCAGGGCGGCAGCGGGCGGGAAGCCCGAGCGAGGTAGTCCTCGAAGAGGGCTTGGGTTAGCTCCTCATCGTCCGGACGGTCGGAGATAGAGACGCCGAGTGCGCGCAGCGTGTAGGTGATTGTCTCCTCGCTGACGTACACAGGCTGTCCGTTCTGGGCGGTGTACTCGCAGGCCACACCGTGGCGTTGGGCAAGTTCTTGAAGCAGATCACGGGTAGTCACATCCCCCAATTGTGCCACGCCCTCCCCACGCGCGTAATAAATCAGGTTGGTAGAGTGGGCTGGAATTTAGTTTTTGTGGGAAAGGACACAACTGTGACTTTGAATGAAGCGCACACCAAAGCGGAATTCGAGATCAAGGACGGCGAAACGTGCCTTACCGCCATGATGGCTACGGCGCACGCCCGCCCACATGGCGTGCTGTTTACCCGCCCGGCGAATTACGAGTGGGTCAACGTCACCGCCAAGGAATTCGTCGAGGAAGTCTACGCGGTGGCCAAGGGGCTCATCGCCTTCGGCGTGGAGCAGGGTGACCGCGTGGCGCTCATTTCCACCACCCGCTATGAGTGGTCCCTGCTGGACTACGCCATCTGGGCCGCCGGTGCGGTTTCCGTTCCGGTGTACCCCTCGTCGTCGATGTCCCAGGTTCAGTGGATTATCGAGGACTCCGGCGCAATCCTCGCCATCACGGAAACCCGCGAGCACTCCGAGCTGGTCAAGCACCTGAAGCTGCAGGAGGACGGCACCCCGCAGCTGCACGGTTCCCCCTCCCAGCTGCGCCGTGTTCTGGAAATCAACTCTTCGGCCGTCGATACGCTGAAGTTTGAGGGACGCGACATCAGCGACGACACCGTCAACCAGCGCATCGAAGCCACGCACACTGACGACGTCGCCTCCCTGGTGTACACCTCCGGCACCACCGGGCGCCCCAAGGGCTGCATGCTGACCCACCGCAACTGGCTGGCGGAAGCCCGCGGGTTGCTGACCAACCCGATTGGCGCCATCGCCGTGCCGGGCGCACACGTCCTGACCTTCCTGCCGCTGGCGCACGTCTTCAGCCGTGCGGTGTCACTGGCCGTCACCATCGGTGGTGCGTCCCAGAACCACTGGGCGGACTTCAGCACCATCACCGTTGAGTTCGCTCGTTCCCGCCCGAACCTGATTCTCGGCGTTCCG
Organism: Corynebacterium sp. HMSC056E09; assembly: GCF_001813425.1. Lineage (NCBI taxonomy): Bacteria > Bacillati > Actinomycetota > Actinomycetes > Mycobacteriales > Corynebacteriaceae > Corynebacterium > Corynebacterium sp. HMSC056E09. The sequence goes on along the minus strand of NZ_KV812474.1, from coordinate 48,090 downwards.
CGCGTGTTTGAAAAGGTGCGCAACGGTGCCTCCGCCAAGGCACATGGTTCCTCCGCGTTCAAGGGCGCGATCTTCGACAGCGCGGAGAAGGTCGCCATCGAATACTCCAAGGCACTGGACACCCCGGAGGGTCCCAACCGAGTCCTCAAGGCCAAGCACAAGGCCTTTGACAAGCTGGTCTATTCCGCCATCCGCCAGGCAATGGGCGGCGAGGTCAAGTACTGCATCTCCGGTGGCTCGGCCATCTCGCAGGATCTGCTGCACTGGTACCGCGGCATCGGCGTGACCATCTACGAGGGCTATGGACTTACGGAGACCGCAGCGGCTGCCGCCGTGGACTTCGTGGATCAGTCCATCGGCACCGTCGGCCCGCCGCTGGGCGGAACGACGATGCGCATTAACGAGGACGGCGAGATCCTGATCAAGGGCGATATCGTCTTCAAGGGCTACTGGCAGAACCCGGAAGCCACCGAGAATGCCCTGCAGGATGGCTGGTACAACACCGGCGACCTCGGTGAGATCAACGAAGAAGGCAAGCTCGTTATCACCGGCCGCAAGAAGGACCTCATTGTGACTGCGGGCGGCAAGAATGTCTCGCCCGGCCCGATGGAAGATATCCTGCGCTCCCACCCGCTGATCTCCCAGGCCATGGTGGTCGGTGACGGCAAGCCCTTCGTCGGCGTGCTGCTCACCCTGGATGAGGACGCGCTCAAGCGCTGGAAGGCGGACCACAACATCGCCGCGACCAAGGGGATGCGTGAGGTAGCTGCCGATCCGGCGCTGCGCGCGGATATTCAGGACGCCATCAACCAGGTCAACGCCACCGTCTCCCACGCGGAGGGTATTAAGAAGTTCGTCATCCTGGATCAGGACCTCACCGAGGAAAGCAACGAGCTCACCCCAACCCTGAAGGTCAAGCGCTATGTGGTGGCCCAGCGCTATGCGGCCGACATCGAGCGCCTCTACGCCGGCAAGAAATAAGGCTGGACGGAGTCTGTGAATTCCTTCGGAGTGTCGCGCAGCCGAATGCGAGGATCTCTAATAGAGTCAGCGGGGTCAGAAAAACTCTAAACCTCAACTAGAGGTTCTCACGGGAAGGGCGGCCTATGCACAAGATCGCAGCCGAGCTGCGCCACCGTGAGCTGACCCAAGAAATCTATAACATCGGCGATGAAGTCGTCGACTACATCGAGCACCTCATCGAGGCCATCGAGGACTGGGACGATGAACTCTCCCTCGACTGCTTGGCCGAGCTGGGGGATATCGTCGAAGACGCCCGCGTGGATTCCGGGCGCTGCGTCGGCGAGCTCATCGGCCTGCGCCAGGCGCTGGTCTCCGGCCTGAAGTCCGGCACTATCTCGGCTGCCTCCTCCGGCGACAATGACGTCGAGGAACCGAAACAGCTCACCGCCCGCGCGCTCGCTGAGGGCCTGCCCATCTCCGGCCCGCCTGTCGTGGTCTCCGAGCTGGCAGAAACCCTGCGCGGCCGTACCGCCGCGGTGGCTGCCTACCTGCGCGAGCTGGTGGAGTACGTGCTGGCGCAAACCGACGCGGTGGCCCGCAACCTCGACGTGGTCTCCCTGCCGAACCTGTACAAGCGCGCGGGAGAATCCTCTCTTATTGCCGTGCAGGCCTGGCGCCACACCGTCGTCGAGGCGCACCCCGCCTTCGTGCGCACCATGCGCGGGCACAATCCGCCGCCCTTCCTCGAGGAGCGCGCGCGTATCGACGCCGTCGTCGCCCGCGTCCGGGCTAAGCGCCAGAAGCAGGCCGCCACGACCGCTTAAGGAGCCGCATCACAGACTTCCTTGTTGCCAACACACAAGGACAAAAGGAAAGCGCCACCGAGATTCCCTCTCTCGGTGGCGCTTTTCGTTGCTTGGCGTGGCGCCTAGCGCGTACGCGCTAGGCCCCCGGGTTCTTGGCGGCCGGCGCGGCCTGGTCCAGCTGCTCCGTAATCTGCGGCCACAGCTGGCCCATGATGTCATCCCAGGTCAGGATCCACACGGTCTTGTCCTTGGTGGGCTTGCCCACCATGACGAGCTGCTCGTTGCGGGCGCGCATCTGATCCAGAGTCTTCTGCACGGTCGAGGAGGAGCTCACCGCCAACGCGGGGCGGGAGAATTCCAGCACCGGGGTTTCCGGATCCGCCAGCAGGGTATCGCGGACGTGGACGATGCGCGGAATGCGCGAGGCGCGCGGGTAGACAAGCACGCGCATGATGGACTTGTGTACGACGAGGTCGTGCAGCTCAGCCACCGTGGCATCGGAAGACAGAGGCAAGATTTCCGAGCCGTGCTCGCGGGCCAACTGTGCGGCGGTGGAGGCTTCCAGCTCGATGACGCCGGTGATCTGGTTCGCGGAGTCGTCGTCAAGCGTGCCCGTCTGCCGCGAGTGCTCGACGAGGTGGCGCAGGGTCTCCGCGTCATAGCCAGCCGCACCGGCGCGGTCGACGGGTTCCTCGCCGGTCATGAGCACCAGCTTGTTCGCCATCTTGTTAATCCAGATCAGCAGCGGGCGGAAGAGCCAGATGAAGCCGCGGGCAGGAACCGCAATGAGCTGCAGGGCCGTCTCCGGGTGGGCGATGGCCCAGGACTTCGGCGCCATCTCACCGATGACCAGGTGTAGGAAGGTCACGACGAAAAGTGCGAGGAGGAAGGAGACGACGTCAGCAACGCCCAGCGGCAAGCCGAGGGCCTCCAACGGACTCATGAGCAGGTGATGGACCCACGGCTTGGTCACGGCACCGAGGACGAAGGTTGCGGCGGTAATGCCCAGCTGGGCGCCGGCCAACATGATGGTCAGCTCGTTGAGCGAGCGAAGGCCCGCGCGCGAGGCAGCGGAGGATTCCGCGGTTTCCTCCAGACGGTTGCGGCGCGCACCCATGAGGGAGAACTCGATGACCACGAAGAAGCCGGAAGCAGCAATGATGAGAATGGTGATGAGGAGGTTGAACCACCAAGTATCAGTCATTAGTCATCGTCTCCTTCCGGGAATTCCTCCACCAGCTCTAGGGCTAGGACGGAGGGCACGTGGCGGTCGATTTCCTCGACGCGCACGTTGAGCGTGCGGGTGGGGGCTTCATCGCCGTCGACCCAGTCTTCAGGCTCTGCCTCCAGCTCGATGGCGAGCTCTTCGCCTTCCTCCGGCAACGTGCCGGAGTGCGCGATGAGCAGGCCGGCGACGGTTTCGAAATCACCCTCCGGCAGGTCGTGGCCGATGGCGCGCTCGACCTCGTCGATGGGTGTGTCACCGTCGACGATCCAGTGCGTCTCGTCCTGCTCGGTGATCTCCTCGGTCTCTTCGAGGTCGTGCTCATCGGTGACATCGCCGAGGATCTCCTCGGCCAAGTCCTCCATGGTCACAATGCCCACGAAGCCGCCGTATTCGTCGATGACGCAGGCGAGTTTTTCGTCGGCGTCGCGAAGCTCTGTGACGACGTCGGGAAGCGGCATGAGCTCCGGCACTACCACGGGTTCCTTCATGATTTCGCGGGCCGGGGTGGCCACGGGCAGCTCGGTGCCCAGCACGTCGTAGAGGTGCACCACGCCGATGGGATTGTGCTCATCGTCGATGATGGGGTAGCGGGTGTGGTTCTCCGACATCATCTCGCGCACCTCGCCGATGGTGGTCTCCGGCTCAATGACATCCACGCGCGAGCGCGGAATCATGGCGTGTCCCACGTCGTGTTCGGGGAAGTCGAGGAGGCGGTCGAGCACCAGGTAGGTGTCCTCATCCAAGTCGCCGGCCTCGTGGGAGGCATCCACGATGGACTCCAGGTCATCGGTGGTGGCAGAGGAATCGACATCCTCCACCGGTTCGATGCCGAAGACCTTGAGGATGGCGTTGGAGGAATACTCGAAGAAGTGGATCAGCCAGCCGAAGATCTTGAGGTACCACATCGTGGACGCGGACAGCCACAGCGCTGTCTTCATGGGGGCGGCGATGGTGTAGTTCTTCGGGAAGAGCTCGGCAAAGAGCATCGTGAGAACCGTCGACACGGCCAGCGCGGTCACCGTACCGATGGCAACGGACACGCCCGTGGGCACGCCCACGCCGCCGAGCAGCTGGCCCAGGCCTTGGCCCACGAGGGGCTCGGCCACATAACCAATAAGCAGGCCCGTAATCGTGATGCCCAGCTGTGCGCCGGAGAGCATGAAGGAGGTTTTCTGCGTGATTTTGAGCGCGCGCTCCGCTGGTTTATCCCCAGTCGCAGCGCGCTGGCGCAGCTGCGTGCGGTCCACGGACATGAAGGCGAATTCTTGCGCGACGAAGTACGCGTTGGCCACGATAATGAGAGCGATGACGGCGAAACCCGCCACAATCATCAGGATGGCAGATAACACGGCTTACCCCACCGCCTTAAGGAGACGGCGGGGACATCGACTCGGAGGTTCCACGAAAAAGGGGGCCTTTCTTCACTATCGGGGTTGCAAATCTGCACTATAGACTACCGCTTCAACGGTTTAGTCGGTTATTTTGTTCCCCATGGATCCCTTCGGTCTTTATATTCACGTTCCCTTCTGTGCCTCGCGCTGTGGCTACTGCGATTTCAACACCTATACGCCCGGTGAGCTGGGAGGGGATCTGACCAGCGATTATCTGGCTGCGCTGGAGAAAGAGCTGGAGATGGGGGCGGCCCAGGTAGGCCGCGAGGCCGAAACAGTTTTTATCGGTGGCGGCACGCCGAGCTTGTTGGGTGCCGAGGGGCTGGGCCGTGTGTTGAATCGGGTGCGCGACACCTTTGGCCTAGCCCCAGACGCGGAGGTCACCACGGAATCCAACCCGGAGTCGACCTCGCCGGAGTATTTCGCCGGGCTTCTCGACGCCGGCTTCACCCGCCTCTCCCTCGGCATGCAGTCCGCCTCACCGGGCGTGCTCGCAGTGCTCGAGCGAGCCCACACCCCGGGCCGTGCCTTCGATGCTGCCCGCGAGGCTAGTGCCGCGGGCTTCGAGCACGTCAACCTGGACATGATTTATGGCACGCCGACGGAAGAGGACGCCGACGTTGCCCTGACCTTGGAGCGCGCCCTGGAGACCGGGGTGGACCACATCAGTGCGTATTCGCTCATTGTGGAGGACGGCACGCGCATGGCCCGCAAGGTATCGAAGGGCCTGCTTCCGGCTCCGGACGAGGACGTTCTGGCCCGGCGCTATGAGATGATCTCCTCCACGCTCGAGGCCGAAGGCTTTGAATGGTACGAGGTCTCCAACTGGGCCAAGCCGGGTGGGGAGTGTCAGCACAATCGCATCTACTGGGTGGACGGCAATTGGTGGGGCGCGGGCCCGGGCGCGCATTCGCATTTGGGCAACGAGCGCTTCTTCAACGTGAAGAACCCGCGGACCTATATCAAGGCCGTGGGCGAGGGGGAGCTGCCCATCAAGGATCGCGAGGAGCTCAGCGCCGCCGATCGCCACACCGAGCGCATCATGCTGGGCCTGCGCCTGCGCGAGGGCATCCCCGCGTCCTGGCTAGCGCCGGCGGCGGAGCCAGTCATGGCTGACTACATCTCTCGCGGCCTGCTCGAGCGCGCCGGCGACCACCTCCGCGTGACCAAGGCGGGACGCCTGCTCGCGGATGGGATCATCACCGACCTCCTTGTCGCCGAAGATACCGCCGAAGGCACCGCTCGCTAGGGGCTTGCCCCGCCTGCGGGCCGACCTCCGGATCCGCATCAGCTGGCTCATTAGCGGCCGTACCCTGCTCGTGGCCTGTCCTCAGCCTTCCGCACATGGTTCCAGTGGAAAGGTTCTAGTCATAAGGTTTGTTTGGGGGCAAACAAACCTTCCTTAGGCTGCTAGAAGGTTCGTTTGGGGGCAAGTAAACCGTATGACCTGAACCATCTGAGTAGAACCAGCTGTGTGATGCAACCGCGAAGCTGCGAAGAAGTGGCTAGGCCTTGGCCTTTCGACGTCGAGGAGACATGGGGACTTAAAGTTAGCTCCGCCGGGAATTTGTTAGTTTTGCTCCTGTCGTCGGGAAGTTTGATAGCGGTGTTAGTTTCTCTCTCCACGTCGAGAAACCTGTTAGTCGCTCTCGATATTGCTAGTATTAGTGGCATGGATGACGCCTTAAACCCCTATACTCCTGGCTCGGGCATCGCGCCGACAGTTCTTACTGGGCGCGAGAGAGACCTTCATGCGTTTGACAATCTTGTCAAACGCGTCCAGAACGGATTGCTTGGCCGTCCAATGCTGCTCGTTGGCTTGCGTGGAGTGGGTAAGACCGTGCTGCTCAACCAATTAAAAAGGAAGGCTGACCAAGCCGACTGGCTAACGATTAAGTTTGAGGCTTCGCAGGGGGCACGTGGACGAGAAGGAGCCCGCCGTGCTCTAGCGCAAGGTTTAGCCAAAGCCTCTTTGCGCTATCGGACGAAAGCCAAGGTATCTGAGGGTTTTCACTTTATTGCTGCGGTCGTAAAATCTTTTTCGCTCTCGGTAGGACAAAGCATTATTGACCTTGGGGTTGAAGTAGGAGACATTCCTCCGGCAACAGGAAACCTTGAGCTTGATCTGCACGATGTGATCGAGGCCATCACTACGACGCTCCTCAAGGAGGATAAAGCTTTAGGAATCTTCATCGACGAAATGCAAGACCTTGATGAAGAGCTGCTCGAAGCACTCATTTCTGCACAACATGAAGCAGGGCAGCTGGGCTTGCCTTTTTACATTATTGGCGCTGGGCTCCCGAGTCTGCCAGGGATTCTGGCGGAGTCCCGCTCTTATGCAGAGCGAATGTTCGAGGTGCACCAAATTGGCAGGCTCGAAATGTATGCCGCAGTTGCCGCCTTCCGTGAACCTGCGCGGACACAGAATGTGGAATTTGACGATGAAGCAGTTGAATATCTAGCTAATGTATCGGGGCAGTATCCGTATTTCATCCAGGAATTTGGTGCACAAATGTGGCGCACTGCGCGAACTTCACCTATGGATTCCGATGCAGCTCGACGCGCCGCGCGGCTTGGAATTGAGCAGTTGGACCGCGGGTTTTTCCAAGCCAGGTGGGATCGCGCTACTCCAGCCGAGCGGGACTACTTGACCGCGATGGCAAAGGTTGGCGGAGAGGAAATCTCGAGCAAGGACATCGCGGACATCTTAGGTAAAGACACGAAGAAACTGGGTCCTGTGCGAGCCAAGCTCATTAGTAAAGGATTGATCTATGCTCCAGAACACGGCAGGGTGAGCTACACTGTGCCAAATTTTGACGACTTCATCGCCCGCCAGAACGGATAGCCTTAAAGACATGTCCAGCTCCACCGATGCCCGCCGCCAAGAGGTCCTGCGCGCCATCGTCGCGGACTATATCGCCTCGCAATCGCCCGTCGGCTCCAAGGCCCTGCTCGAGCGCTACCAGCTGGGCGTGTCCTCGGCGACGATTCGGAATGACATGGCCGTGCTCGAAGCCGAAGGGCTCATCGCCCAGGAACACGCCAGCTCCGGGCGCGTGCCCACGCAGAAGGGCTACCGCCAGTTCGTCGATACGCTGCACGACGTCAAGCCGCTCTCCAAGGCCGAGCGCCGCGCCATGCTCACCTTCCTCGAAGGCGGGGTGGATTTGGAAGACGTGCTGCGGCGTTCCGTTCAGCTGCTGGCCCAGGTGACGAAGCAGGCAGCCGTCGTGCAGATGCCCAACCTCAAGGTCTCCCGCGTCAAGCACTGCGAGGTCGTGGCACTCTCACCGGTGCGCCTGCTTTTGGTGCTCATCACGGATAATGGGCGCGTCGATCAGCGCAATGTGGAGCTCGATGACGTGATCGACCCCGAGCAGACCCACCGCCTTCGCGACATCCTCAACACCGCCCTGGAGGGCAAGACGCTCACCGATGCCTCGGTGGAGCTGGCCGCGCTTGTCGACGACTCCCCAGCCGACATCCGCCCCCACCTCCTCAAGGCCGCGACGACGCTGATTGAAACCCTCGTGGAGCAGCCCTCCGATCGCCTGATCATGGCGGGTACTTCCAACCTCACCCGCGTGGCCCTGACCGAGGGCCTGCCCTCTATCATCGAGGCCCTCGAGGAGCAGGTCGTCGTGCTCAAGCTGCTGGCGCGCGTGCCGGATTTGGGCAATGTTTCTGTATCCATCGGCGAGGAGAACGAAGCCGACGAGCTGCGCCAAACCTCTGTCGTGGCCACGCGCTATGGTTTTGGCACCGGTGAGCATGCGGCGGCACTCGGCGGGCTGGGTGTCGTGGGGCCGACGTATATGGACTATTCGGGAACAATTTCCAAGGTCTCTGCCGTTGCACGCTATGTGAGTGAAATCCTGGCGGGCGAGTAAGCTAGCCCGTCGGATTAGATTTAGTATCAACGAGAAATAGAAGGATGACAGTACGTGGCTCGTGACTACTACGGCATTCTTGGTGTAGAAAAGTCGGCGTCCGACGCCGAGATTAAGAAGGCCTACCGCAAGCTGGCGCGCAAGTACCACCCGGACGTCAACCCGGGCGATGATGAGGCCGCGGAGAAGTTCCGCGAGGCTTCCCTTGCACAGGAGGTTCTGCTCGATCCGCAGAAGCGCCGGATTGTGGATATGGGTGGTGACCCCATGGAGGAGCGCGCGGCCCAGGGCGGCGGCTTTGGCGGTTTCGGCGGCGGCGGACTCGGGGATATCTTCGCCGAGTTCTTCGGCGGGGGAGCGGCCTCCCGCGGCCCGCGTTCCCGCGTGCAGCCGGGCGATGATGCGCTCCTGCGCACCACCATTACCCTCGAGGAGGCCTATAGCGGCGTCAAGCAGCAGGTCAAGGTGGACACCGCCGTGATCTGTGACCGCTGTGAGGGAACCGGTTCCGAGTCCAAGTCCAAGCCGGTCACCTGTGACCATTGCGGTGGCATGGGCCAGGTCCAGGAGGTCCAGCGCAGCATGCTGGGCAACATGATGACTACCCGCGATTGCCCGAAGTGCTATGGCTTCGGCGAAGTGGTCACCGATCCCTGCGGCCACTGTGGCGGCGATGGCCGCGTGCGCAAGCGTCGCGATATTACGGTGAGCATCCCCGCCGGCATTGGTGATGGCATGCGCATCCGCATGGCCTCCCAGGGCGAGGTCGGTCACGGCGGCGGCCCCGCCGGTGACCTGTACGTGGAGGTGCACACCGAGCCGCACCCCGTCTTCGAGCGTAATGCCGATGACCTGCACCTGACCGTTCGCGTGCCCATGGTGGATGCGGCTCTGGGCTCTTCCTGTACCGTCGAGCAGCTCGACGGCGAGGAGCTCACCATCGATATCGCGCCGGGTACCCAGCCGGGCGAGTCCATCACGCTCCAGGGCAAGGGCATGCCGCGCCTGCGCACCGATGGCTTTGGCAACCTTCACGCCCACGTGGATGTGGTGATCCCGACGGACCTGGATAAGAAGACCCGCGAGGCCCTCGAAAAGGTCCGCGCCGCCGGTCACAGCGGCACCGAGGTGCACCGCGCCGGTGACAATCAGGGCGAATCCCTCTTTACCCGCCTCCGAGGCAAGTTCCGCCGCTAATGTCTCTGCCCGTCTTCCTCCACCCGGACTTGTCCCTCGCCGAGGTCGGCCAGCCCGTGGGCCTCGACGGCGCGGAGGGCCGCCACGCGGTCACTGTCAAGCGCATGGGCCCAGGGGAGAGCCTGGTGCTTATCGACGGCTCCGGGCGCCGCGCCACCGCCACCATCACCGAGACGCAGGGCAAGGACACGCTAGCCGCGCTTGTCGCCGACCTCGTGAATATCCCCGAGCCCTCCCCGTGCGTCATCGTAGTCCAGGCCATTCCGAAGTCGGAGCGCGCCGAGTTGGCCGTCGACCTGGCTACTCAGGCCGGGGCGGATGAGATCATCGCCTGGCAGGCGGATCGCTGCGTGTCCAAGTGGGATGCCAAGAAGGCCCCGAAGGCTTTGAGCAAATGGGAATCTGCGGCCGTGGCGGCGGCGAAGCAATCGCGCCGCGCGCGTGTGCCTGTCGTGCGCGGCCCGCTGACCACCCGCCAGTTGTGCCAGGAGATTGCGGGCGCACGAGCCTTGGTACTCCACGAGGAAGCCGAGGTTCGGCTTAAGGACCTTGCTGACCTCGACGCCGCCGAGACTATCTACCTTCTGGTGGGCCCGGAGGGCGGCATCGGCGCGGAGGAACTAGCCCGCTTGCAGGACTCCGGTGCGACGGCGATCAAGTTGGGGCCGGAGGTGTTGAGGACGGCGTCGGCAAGCATGGTGGCGTTGGCCAGCATCGGCACCCTGACCTCGCGCTGGTAGCCTTTTGGGCGTGCCTATTATCACCACCAAGTTTGATCTCGATTCCGCCTACCTGGCCACGGTGCTCGGCCCGGCGGACGATAACCTGCGCGTTTTGGGAAACCTTCTGGGCGTGGACCTCTTTGCTCGCGGCACCACCATTACTGCCGCCGGCCCCGATTATGAGGTGGCCCGCGCGCACAAGGTCTTAGAGGAGCTCGAGGCCATCGCGCGCCGCGGCCACCCGGTGAGCACGGATACCGTGAAGCACACCCTGGACCTGGTCACGGTGGATGCCCCGGCGTCTGTGTCTGAGACGCTCGCAGCGGATATCGTTTCGCGCCGCGGTAAGGCCGTGCGCCCGAAGACGGTGGGCCAATCACGCTATGTGCAGGCCATCGATGAGAACACGATTGTCTTCGGCATCGGCCCCGCCGGTACCGGTAAGACCTACCTGGCGGTGGCCAAGGCGGTGCAGGCCCTGCGCGCCAAGCAGGTCAGCCGCATTATCTTGACCCGCCCGGCGGTTGAGGCGGGGGAGAAGCTGGGCTTTCTGCCCGGCACACTCAACGACAAGATTGACCCCTACCTGCGCCCGCTGTACGACGCTTTGCGGGACATGATCGATCCGGAGATGATTCCGAAGCTCATGGAGGCCGGCATCATTGAGGTCGCGCCGCTGGCTTATATGCGTGGCCGCACGCTCAACGATGCCTTCGTCATCCTCGACGAGGCCCAGAACACCACGCCGGCGCAGATGAAGATGTTCCTGACTCGTTTGGGTTTCGGCTCCACCATCGTGGTGACCGGCGATATTTCCCAGGTGGACTTGCCGGGTGGCCAGGTCTCCGGCCTGCGCCTGGTGCGGCGCATTCTCAAGGGTGTGCCGGATATCCACTTCGCGGAGCTGGGCGCGGCCGACGTGGTGCGCCACCAGCTGGTCGGGCGCATCGTGGAGGCTTACGATAACTTTGCTGAGCAGGAGGAGAAGAAATGAGCATCGAATTTATTAACGAGTCCGGTTATGACGGCGTGAACGAGGAGATGCTGATCGACGTCTGCTCCTACGCCCTCGGCCGCCTCGACGTTAACCCGGATGCCGAGTGCACGATTACCGCCGTGGATCTGGATACCATCGCGGACTTGCACGTGCGCTGGATGGACCTGGAAGGCCCGACCGACGTGATGAGCTTTCCCATGGATGAGCTCACCCCGGGCGCTACTGGCGGGCGCCCCGACGCCGCCGAAGCCGGACCGGCCATGCTGGGCGATATCGTACTCTGCCCGGAATTTGCGCAGCGCCAAGCCACCGCGGCCGGCCACTCTTTGGGCCACGAGCTGGCTCTGTTGACCGTGCATGGTTGCCTGCACCTGCTGGGCTATGACCACACCACCGCGGCGGAGGAGAAAGAAATGTTCGGCCTGCAAAATGAGCTGCTGGCGGACTGGTACGAGGACCTGGCGGCGCGTGGCGTGAGCTACCAGCCCAAGCCCTCGGGCCCGAAGGCCTTCCCGGATGCCGCCGAGCGCGCGAAGCTCGATGAGGAAGTTCCCGGCGGCGGAATCTAAAGCGGCCCAAACGTTGAGGTGCTACGTGGGGCGTAGCACAATGGAGGACTATGAACATCCTCTCCATTCAGTCCCACGTCACCTTCGGTCACGTGGGCAACTCCGCAGCAGTCTTTCCACTTCAGCGCGCTGGCCATGAGGTATGGCCGATTCATACGGTGAATTTCTCCAACCACACCGGTTATGGCGACTGGGGCGGGCCGATGATCCCGGCGGAGGAGGTCACGGCGATTGTGGATGGCATCGAGAAGCGCGGCGCCTTCCCACGCATCGATGCAATCTTGTCTGGCTACCAGGGTGGTCCGGATATTGCCGGCGCCATCGTGGATGCAGTGAACCGAATCAAGGCGGTTAACCCCAAGGCCCTCTATGCGTGTGACCCGGTGATGGGCAACGCCAAATCCGGCTGCTTCGTCTCCGACGAAATCCCGCCGCTGCTGCGCGATAAGGTCGTGCCGGTCGCGGACATCATCACCCCGAACCAGTTTGAGCTGGGCTACCTGACGGACTGCGAGGTGGGCACCCTGGAGCAGACCCTCGCCGCGGTGAAGCGCGCGCAGGAGATAGGCCCGAAGACCGTGCTGGTGACCTCGGTGCAGCGCCCGGAGACCAGCGAGGACGAGATTGAGATGCTCGCCGTTGATGGCGAGCGCGCCTTCTTGGTGGCCACCCCCAAGCTGCCTTTCAAGCGCAACGGCTCGGGCGATGTCACGGCTTCGCTCTTTACGGGACACTACGTGGAGACCAACGACGCCAAGCTGGCCCTCAAGCGAACCGCGTCCTCCGTCTTCGACCTGCTCCAGAACACCTACGAGGCGGATTCCCAGGAGCTGCTGCTCATCGAGTCGCAGGATGTCTTTGCTAACCCGCAGCTGCAGTTCCGGGTGGAGGAGCTCTAGCCGTCAATCCGTGACCGCCCTGCGCGCGCGTTCGCGGCCTGGCGTGGATGTCTTGACCCGGCGTCATGCCCTGGCCCGGCATTTGGTGTCCGGCAAACGGCATCTCGCAGAAGGCATCTGTCAAAAGGCGTTTTCACTCCTAAAAACGCCTTTTGCGGTGGCCAGATGGCGTTTTTGCGGTCAAAGACGCCTTTCGGAAGACACCATTTGCAAGATGCCATTTGGCGCAAGCTTTTCGCAGTCGCCATGCGGCGGATAACCTCGCGTCATCAGCTTTCACCCTCACCTCACCTCATCGCTGCTTTCGCGGCCCTGCTTCAACGATGTCGTTTCCAGCCATAAGGTTCTACTCAGATGGTTCGGCTCAGAAGGTTCTCTTGGGGGGGCGAACAAACCTTCTGGAGGTCGCTAGATGGTTCGTTTGGGGGCAAAGAAACCTTATGACCAGAACCGTCTGACTCAAACCATCTGCAGGCCAGACAAACCCTGCGCGAGCACAGAAGGTCCCTCTAGTCTGGTCCCTTCGCACACTAAAGGGACCTTTCAGTACGCGAAAACCACCACCAGATGGTCCCTTTGCACAGAGAAGGGACCAGAGTAGAAGGACCAAACTACAAGGCCCCTCGGCAGGAAGCTCTCGGGGCCGCACGTCGAGAGCCAGAGCAGGGCCATACAACAAGAACGGGACTCGGCAGCTCGTGCGTTATGATATGAGGCGATATGAGCACTGATTTCGATGCCGCCTTCGCGGACCTGCCGGCTGAGGGCGAAGCCAACGCCGCTGACTATTCGCAATACACCGACACGCCCGAGGGCTTCCGTTCCGGCTTCGTGTCCTTCGTCGGCCGCCCCAACACCGGCAAGTCCACCCTGACCAACGCCCTGGTGGGGCAGAAGATCGCCATCACCGCCGACCAGCCGGAAACCACCCGCCACCCCATCCGCGGCCTCGTACACCGCGAGGATGCGCAAATCGTCCTCGTCGACACACCCGGCCTGCACCGCCCGCGCACCTTGCTCGGCGAGCGCCTCAACGAGGTAGTCAAGGACACCTACGCAGACGTCGACGTCATCGGCCTGACCATCCCTGCCGATGAGAAGATCGGCCCCGGCGATCGCTGGATTCTGGAAAACGTCCGCAAGGTCGCCCCGAAGACCCCCATCATCGGGATCGTCACCAAGCTGGACAAGGCCTCCAAGGACCAAGTCGGCGCCCAGCTTGTAGCCCTTCACGAGCTCCTCTCCGAGGAGAACCCAGACGCCGTGGTCATCCCCGTCTCCGCCACCGAGCGCGTGCAGCTGGATGAGCTGACCCAGGTCATCGTGGACCACCTCCCCGAGGGGCCTAAGTTCTATCCCGATGACCACATCACCGACGAGGATCAGGCCAAGCGCATCGCTGAGCTTATCCGCGAGTCTGCGCTGTCCGGCCTGAAGTACGAGCTCCCGCACTCCGTCGCCGTCGAGGTCGATGAGATCCTGCCCAGCCAGGAACGCCCAGACGTCCTCAACGTCCACGCCATCCTCTACCTGGAGCGGCCCGGCCAGAAGCGCATCATCGAGGGCAAGGATGGCCGCCGCTTCCGCCGCATCGTGGGCACCGCCCGCAAAGAAATCATCCAGCTGCTCGGCCAAAACGTCTACCTCGATCTGCGCATTAAGGTCCTGAAGAACTGGCAATCGGACCCGAAGGCGCTGGGCCGCCTGGGCTTCTAGAAGCGGGGGTGCTTCTAAATGCGGGAGAATTTCCGCGACCGCGCCCTCGTCATCCGCTCCTATGATTTCGGCGAGGCGGATCGCATCATCGTGCTCTTGACCCGCCACCACGGCCTCGTGCGAGGGGTGGCCAAGGGCGTTCGCCGCGCCAAATCGCGCTTCGGCTCGCGCCTGCAGCTCTTCGTCAACCTCGACGTGCAGCTTTATCCCGGCCGCAACCTCTACACCATTTCCCAGGCCGATACCGTGGACTACTTCGGCGCGCGCATCATCGAGGACTACGAGCGCTACACCGCCGCCTGCGCCGCCCTCGAATCCGCCGAGCGCCTCGCCGCCGCCGACGCCCCCGGGGACCCCTATCTCTACAATGCCTGCGTCGACGTCCTCGACAACCTTCAGCACGGCGATCCGCTCATGCTTCTCGACGCCTTCCTCCTCCAAGCCATGTCCCACGCCGGCTGGGCACCCAGCCTTTTCGATTGCGCCCAGTGCCAAAGGCCCGGCCCCCACCACGCCTTTCACCCAGCCGTCGGGGGTGCTGCCTGCCACCAATGCCGCCCGCCCGGAGCCGCCGAGGTGGACCCGGAAACCCTGCACCACATGTGGCTTATCGCCCACGGCCACCCCAGCCAGCCGACGAACACCCAAGCCCAGGAGGCCCACCGGCTGACCCGTGCCCACCTGCAATGGCACCTCGAGCGCTCCGTTGGCGCGTTGGGGATCATGGAACAGTAGACTGTAACCCGTGATTACGCCTGACCCGAACCGAGTCCTTCATCCGCCCGCTATCCCGCAGGAGTTCCTGCCGCGCCACATCGCGCTGGTCATGGACGGCAACGGCCGCTGGGCAGAGGAGCGCGGCATGAAGCGCACCGAAGGCCACCGCCGCGGGGAAGCAGTGCTTCTCGACGTCGTCGATGCCTGCCTCGCCCTCGGCGTTCCCTACCTTTCCGCCTACGCCTTCTCCACCGAGAACTGGCGCCGCAGCGCGGAGGAAGTCCGCTTCCTCATGGGCTTTAACCGCGACGTCCTGCGCCGCCAGCGCCATTGGCTCAACGATAGGGGAGTGCGCGTGGTGTGGGCCGGCCGCCGCCCGCGCCTGTGGCGCTCCGTTATCAAGGAGCTCGAGGCAGCCGAGGAGCTCACCAAGGACAACACCAAGATGACCCTGGTGATGTGCGTGAATTACGGTGGGCGCGCCGAGCTTGTCGACGGCATCCGGGAACTCGCCGAGCAAGTCTCCCGCGGCGAGCTCGATCCGCGCTCCATCAACGAGAAGACGGTGAGCTCGGTGATGTATGACCCCGATATGCCGGACGTGGATCTGTTCTTGCGCCCCTCCGGTGAGAAGCGCACCTCTAACTTCCTGCTGTGGCAATCGGCCTATGCAGAGATGATCTATCAGGACAAGCTCTTCCCGGATTTCACGCCGGACGACCTCTTCGCTGCGGTGGAGGAGTACGCGCGGCGCGACCGCCGCTTCGGCGGCGTCAAGTAGCCCGCAATCTAAGACGCCGCGGAGCAGTTGGCACAGATGCCGAAGATTTCGGCATCGTGCCCGGTGAGCTCGAAATCGTGCTCCTTGGCTACTGAGGAGGCCCACTCTTCGATGGGGCCACCGTCGATTTCCTCGGTGCGGCCGCACTTGGTGCATACCAAGTGGTGGTGGTGCGCATTGCTTTCGCAGTGCCGGTAGAGGGTCTCGCCGGAAGGCATGTGGAGTGCATCGACGGCTTCAATCTCCGAAAGCGATTGGAGCGTGCGATAAACGGTGGTGAGGCCGACTTTCTGGTTGCCGTCGATAAGCGCCTGGTGTATGTCCTTGGCAGAGGCGAACTTGTCGAGACTACGCAGGACTTCGACGACGGCGGTGCGCTGGCGGGTATTGCGAGCGCCGAGCTTGGGAATACTGTCGTGAATGGCCATGGGTCTAAAGTTTATCAACACACTTCCATTAAGAGGTGGCCAGTGAGGCGTCGCGAAGCAGCGGCAGCACCTTTGGAGCCGCCAAAAAGTATCGGACTTCGCGGCCGAGGCGTTCGCTGTCGACGATGTGTGCGCGCTTCAAAACCCGCAGGTGTTGGCTGATAAGCGGTTGGGATTTGCCGGTGGCGGCCACGAGCTCGTGGACGTAGTGATCGCGCTCAGCTAGGCGCCGGATGATGTCGATGCGCAATGGCGAATCTAAAGCGCTAATGACGGTGGCGGCTGCCGCGGGATCGAACGAGAGAGCTTCTTTCTGGGTGTTGGTCACACCATTCACCTTCAAACATTTCTATTGGGGGAGAGTTAAAAAGAGAGATATAGGTACTATAGCTGAAGAATGCGAAAAAGTGTATAAAATGCACCACAGTTTCGGGGTGAGGGCACGCGGTGTCAGGGGGCGCGCTAGACTAGGCCGCATTGTATAAAGACTGTCCCCTACCAGAGGAGTCCCATTAGCTATGGCATCCGTCATTGATACCGTCGTCAGCCTGTGTAAGCGCCGCGGCTTGGTCTACCAGGCAGGTGAAATTTATGGCGGTTCCCGCTCTGCGTGGGACTACGGCCCGCTCGGTGTCGAGCTCAAGGAGAACATTAAGCGCCAGTGGTGGCGTCACATGGTGCAGTCCCGCGACGATGTCGTGGGCGTCGATACGTCCGTGATCCAGCCGCGCCAGGTGTGGGTGTCCTCCGGCCACGTCGAGGTCTTCACCGACCCGCTGGTGGAATCCAAGCACACCGGTAAGCGCTACCGCGCGGATCACCTCATCGAGGCCTACGAGGAAAAGCACGGCCACGAGCCGGCCAACGGCCTCGCTGACATTAACGATCCGGAGACCGGCCAGCCGGGTGACTGGACTGAGCCGAAGGCCTTCTCCGGCCTGCTCAAGACCTTCCTCGGCCCGGTCGACGATGAGCAGGGCTTGCACTACCTGCGTCCGGAGACCGCGCAGGGCATCTTCGTGAACTTCAAGAACGTGATGACCTCGGCCCGCATGAAGCCGCCGTTCGGCATTGCGAACATTGGTAAGTCCTTCCGTAACGAAATCACCCCGGGTAACTTCATCTTCCGCACCCGCGAGTTCGAGCAGATGGAGATGGAGTTCTTCGTCAAGCCGGGCGAGGACGAAGAGTGGCACCAGTACTGGATCGATGACCGCTACAACTGGTACGTCGACCTGGGCATCAAGGAAGAGAACCTGCGCCTCTACGAGCACCCGAAGGAGAAGCTCTCCCACTACTCCAAGCGCACCGTGGACGTCGAGTATGCCTTCGGCTTCAAGGGCTCCAAGTGGGGCGAGCTGGAGGGCGTGGCTAACCGCACGGACTACGACCTTTCCGTCCACACCAAGGGCTCGGGCGAGGACCTGTCCTACTTCGACCAGGAGTCCGGCGAGCGCTGGACCCCGTACGTCATCGAGCCGGCTGCCGGCTTGGGCCGCTCCATGATGGCCTTCCTCGTTGACGCTTATGACGAGGAGGAGGCTCCCAACGCCAAGGGTGGCACCGACAAGCGCGTGGTGCTGCGCCTGGACCGTCGCCTGGCGCCGGTGAAGGTGGCCGTGCTGCCGCTGTCGAAGAAGGAAGCGCTGTCCACCCCGGCTCGCGAGCTGGCGAATAAGCTGCGCGCGAACTGGAACGTGGAGTTCGATACCTCCGGCGCCATCGGCCGCCGCTACCGCCGCCAGGATGAAATCGGCACGCCGTTCTGCGTGACCTATGACTTCGACACCTTGGAGGACAACGCGGTCACCGTGCGTGAGCGTGACTCCATGGAGCAGGAGCGCGTCAAGCTCGATGAGCTTGAGGCTTACCTGGCCGCTCGACTGATCGGCTGCTAATGCATTACACCAGCTGGGACCGCAGCGACCGCAAGAACCCGGTGCTCCTCGTGGGGGAGGGTCCGGCGTCGCTGGGCATGTTCCAGGAGCGCTCGGCGGACGTGGAAGGCGAGCACTGGCGCCTGGGGCTCGATGATTTGGGCGCGTCGGTGACGCTGGAGGATGACCGCGTCTACCGCCTGGCGGGCAACCCCAAGCGCGATAAGCGCTTGGAAGCATCCCTGGATGGGCGCACGTTTGCCTTCATCAACGAGGTCGGCGGCGACTGGATTGTTGAGGACCACGACGGGCTGAAAATCGCGCAGTTCTCCTCAAAGAACTCGGGTGTGCGTAAGGCCATCCTGGAGTTTGAGGGTGAGAAAAGCGATGATTCCGATGACCTCAATCATTCGGAGATTGCGGCGCTGAGCTGGTTTACGCGTGTGATTCTGGAGGCGCGGACGCAGAGCACCGCTATCCCGATCATCGCGACGTTGGTGCTGCTGACCATCGTCGCGGTCGTTGTGGTGCTGCTCTGATGCAGCGCTGGGTGTGGCACGGCGATGCGCTTCTCGACGAGACCGGCGAGGTCATCGCCCGCGTGACCCCGGCAGGCCTGCTGCTGCCCGGGACGGGCGCCACCATCGCCTTCGAGCACATCCCGGGCGCTCGCAGCTTTACTGTGCGCGGGCCCGACTTTTCGGCGGAGCAGACCAGCTTCACGGTGAAGAAGCTGCGCGCGGTCTGTCAGGGCCGCGAGTACTTGCTCGAGCGCACGAACCCCTTCCGCCGCGAGCGCCGCATCCTCGCTCTCGCAGACGCCATCGAGGTCGCCCGCACCGCCCCGCGGGGCCGCGACCTCGAGGTTGCGGTGGGCGAGCTCCCCCTTACGGACGCCGCCTTCACCAGCTACTGTTGCCTGCTTCTCGACGGCTCCACCCGCCCCTTTCGCACCTAACCTACCTTCCGCGATATAGCCAGAACTGGCGTGGAAACTTGGGTGATTTCATCAAAAGGGGAGCTCTTCTGGCATCCTTGCTCGGCTTGGTATGCCAGTAGAGGGTTCTAGTTAGATGGTTGCAGTCATAAGGTTTGTTTGCCCCCAAACGAACCATCTAGCTCGGTGCAGAAGGTTTACTTGCCCCCAGGTAAACCGTTTGACTGCAACCTTGTGAGAGAAGCCTTTTGACGAGAACCATGTGCATGACCGTGTTCCACCTACCGTGCATTCGCACCACCCCGTATCCGAGGAGCTGATTGGCCGGCTACCGAGACGCGGTCCAATCGCCGGATGCGTGCACAGGAAATCCGGCCGAAGGCATCTCGCAAACGGCATCCGACAGAAGGCATCTGGCAAATGGTGTCTGACAAAAGGCGCCTTTGGGGCTGAAAACGCCATGTGGAGGGCTCAAAAGGCGTTTTTAGCTGTGAAAACGCCTTCTAGAAGATGCCTTGTGCAAGGCGCCTTTTGTGAGATGCCATGCGGGACCGCCCCGGTTATGAGATGCCGGGTGTGGGCCGCGGGCTTCGAGGCCTAGGCGCCGGGCAGGGGAGAAGTATGAAGGCGGCTGGGGGAGCCGCCGGCGGAAAAGGGGAGAAGGCGAGGAATCGGAGCAGGGGAGGGGGCGGCTAGAAGGAGCCGCCGCGGAAACCGCCTCCGCCTCCGCCGCCCGAGAAGCCACCGCCGCCGAAGCCTCCACCACCGGAGAAGCCGCCACCGAAGCCTCCACCACGGGAGCTGCCGCCGCCGAGGATTTGGCCAATGACCATGCCGGTGAGGATGTTGCCCGCGGCATCGGTGGCCTGGCGGCGCTGCTCCCGGCGGCGATAAGCCTCCAGGTCTTCCTTCGCGCGGTTGAGCGAAGTCTGCGCAGCAGAAGCGGCATCGCGGGAATAGTTGAGCGCCGCGCGCAGATCCTTGGAGGCGGAGTTCTGGGCTTGGGCGAAGAGGCGGGAGGCATCGGCAAGCGCGACGCGCGCATCGGGGCCCACCACGCGGCCACGCGAGGAGAGCAAGTCTTCCGCCGCCTGGATGGCGGACTCGGCCGCGGCAATCTGCTGGCGGTAGAGCGCAATCTGGCGCTCGCGGGTGGCGTTGGTTTCGCGGACGGTATCGAGCTGCTCGTCCAGCTTGCTATCGAGGGCCGTCAGCGCGGTGTACTGCCCCAGCGGGTCGGCCTTGCCCTGCTGGCGAGCCGCACTGAGCGCCTCCTGCGCCTGAACGAGCAGCGACTCCAGCGCGGACCAATCGGCAGGGGAGCCCTGGGCCTTTCCTTGTTGCTCAAGGCGCTGTGCTTCGGCGATTTCTTCCTCGACCTCATCGATGAGCGCCGGCAGGTTATCCTGCGCCGCGGTGATCGAGTTCTCGGCGTTTTCCACGGCGCTGAGCAGACGGTCGGAGACCTCCAGCGCATGCTCTGCATCGCGGATATAGCCCACCAACGGCCCCTGCTGCCCGGCGGGCTGGGATTGCAGCTCGCGGCCGCGCGACAGCAACTTCTCAGCCTCGTCGAGCGAAACCTCCGCCATCTCCGGGTTACCCGCAATCGAGGACAACGCTTCCTCGGAATGAGAAGCACTGAGGGAGGACAATGTCGTGCGCGCCTGCGGCAAGCGCCCGCGCAGATCAACCGTGCGCTGGGTTAGCTCATCCAGCTTGGAGCCGGCGTTGATGAGCAAGTCACGCATCTTGGCAAAGTCCGCCGCCTGCTCATCCAGGGCATCGTCGGCCTGCCCGCAGGAGGAGATAATCTCCACCAGCATCTGACGGCGCTCCGAAGTCGATTCCGGCAGGTTGTCCTGCAGCTTCTGCTGCAGCTGGAACGCCTTCTGCAGTGTTAGCGTGGAGTGGTTCATCGCGCGCGTGAACGGGCGGGTGCGCTCGGGACCGAACTCGGCCACCGCGATGTCGAGCTCCTCCTTGCCGCGGCGGATCGATTCATCGGTGGAGACCAGCTCCTCCTGCGCCAGTTTCTCCAACGTATCCATATCCAGGCGGTCGAGCTGCGCGGTATTGCCCGGCTCAATCTGGCGCGCGGACTCCAGAGTGGCCGCCGAGTCCTTCTTTGTCTTGCGCCTGTTGGCCACCGCAATTCCGCCACCCGCCAAAGCCAGCGCGCCCGCGCCGCCAGCTAGCCACAGGCCTCCCGAGCCATCGGAATCAGAAGCAGCAGAAGCGCCAGAAGAAGACCCCGCAGAACCGGTAGCGGCAGCGTCGACAAGCGCAAGCGCGGAGGGGCCGTACTGGTGACCGTCGGCAAGCTTGGCGTAGGCCGCGTCATACATCGCATCCAAGCGCCCACGCGGCCAGTCTTTACCCGTCTGCACGCCCACGGTGGAATCATCCACGCCCACCACATAGGCCGCGGAGTTCGGGCCCTTGGACTGCACAATCTCACCTGCATAGCTCTCCGCGCCCTCCGGGAGCGTTGAGGCAAAGACCACGAAAATCACCACGTGGTTCTCCTGCTGCAGCGCGGCAATCTTGTCCTCCAACTCGGACTTCTCCGAGCTCGAGAGCACCCCCGCCTCATCCGTCACCTTGTCCTTAACGGAGGCCGCCTCGGGTGCGGCAAGAACATAGTCCGCCGCCACGGCGGGGCTAGCAGTGGCCAACCCCAACACCACAGCGGCAAGGGCGGCGCGACCAAAACGAGCAGCAGTAGTCATGCGCACCACGATACCTTCCCACCCAGCGCTAGAGTGGTCAGACAGTGAAGTACGTTATTGTCCTCGGCGCTGCGCAATACGACGGGCGCCCCTCCCGCATCCTTACCGGCCGCGTGCGCTGTGCCGCCGAGTACGCCGCCGCGCACGACCTGCCCATCATCACCGTCGGCGGGAAGCTGCCCGGCGATAGGTTCACCGAGGCCGGGGTGGCACGGGCCTTGCTTGACGACGATCCCCTCAACGTCACCGCCCTCGAAGAAGGCCTGGACACCCGCAGCGAGCTGATTGCCGCGCGCGAGAAGCTCGGCGTGACCGAGGCCGTCATCATCACCGATCCGCTCCATCGCCTGCGCACCTTCCTCATCGCCCGCCAAGAGGGGATTGACGCCACGGTGCTGGGCACGCCCTATTATCCTTCCCCGCGCTTCTCCATCCCCTGGTGGCGCTACCTGGCTCACGAGACCGGCGGCCTGGCCTACCTGGGCCTGCGCACCCTGCTGGGGGAGGAGCGCACCGAAGGCGTGCGCGCGGCCTTCTACCGCATCGAGCGCCTCATCCGCCCCAACCAGGCCCTGCGCCACCGCGTCATTGGCGCGAGGCAGACCCAGGAAGGCCAGGACTCCGCCTAAACTTAAAACCCGTGAGCTATTCCTATCGCGCAGAAGACGTCGCCCGCCTCGCTTCCGAGTCCCCCAAAGGCTCGGCCCTGCTCAAAAGCGAGGAACACCGCGGCGCCTTCTCCCGGGACCGCGCCCGCGTCCTGCACTCCGCGGCGCTGCGCCGCCTGGCGGATAAAACCCAGGTCGTCGGCCCGCGCGATGGTGATACCCCGCGCACCCGGCTTACGCACTCCCTGGAGGTCAGCCAGATCGCCCGCAGCATTGGTGCTGGCTTAGGGCTGGACCCGGACCTGTGCGACATGGCAGGTCTGACGCACGACATCGGCCACCCGCCCTACGGCCACAACGGCGAGAATGCGCTCAACGAGGTTGCCCTCGGCGGCTTCGAGGGCAACGCCCAGACCCTGCGCATCCTGGCCAAGCTGGAACCCAAGGTGGTCCTGGATACCCCGGCGGGCCCGCGCAGCTATGGCCTTAACCTCACCCGCGCCTCCCTGGATGCGGCCTGCAAATACCCCTGGACCAAGACCAACTCGGATGGCACCACCAACCGCAAATACGGCGCCTATGACGAGGACATCGAGGTATTGGAGTGGCTCCGAAAGGGCCACTCCGATAAGCGCAAGTCCATGGAGGCGCAGGTCATGGACTGGTCAGATGACATCGCCTATTCCGTCCACGACGTCGAAGACGGCATCATCTCCCGCCGCATCTCTTTGAACGTGCTGTGGGACCTGGTGGAGCTGGCCAACCTCGCGGACAAGGGCGCCAAAGCCTTCGGCGGCACTGCCGACGAGCTCCTCGAGGCCGCCGACCGCCTGCGCCAGCTGGACGTCATCAACGCCATCGGCAACTTCGACTACTCCCTGCGCTCTTATGCCAACTTGAAGAAGATGACCTCGGAGCTCGTCGGCCGCTATGTGGGCGCTACCGTCTCCGCCACGCTCGCGGCTAACGACGAACCGCTTGGCCGCATGAACGGTGACCTCGCCGTCCCACCGGGCGCGGTGGCGGAGGTAACCCTGCTCAAGACCATCGCCGTGCTCTACGTCATGGATGAGCCCGCCCACTTAGCCCGCCAGGACCGCCAGCGCGAGCGCATCTACCGCGTCTACGACTACCTGGTGGCCGGTGCGCCGGGCTCGCTGGACGCCACCTTCGCCCTGTGGTGGAACCAAGCTGAGACCGATCTGGAGCGTGACCGCGCCATCATCGACCAGATCGCCTCCATGACGGAATCGCGCCTTGAGCGCCTGGCGCAGCGCAGCGCCGAGCTCTTCGGCTTCTTGAGCTAGGGCTGAGCTAGCGCGCCAACGCACCCTGCCCACGGGCAGAAGGCGGGGAAGGGCCGTGCTGTGCGCAACGGCCGGGCTAAGCGGGAGATATCCGTCACTCGATAGTTGAACACCGTTTACTTTGACGTCATGCACCTGACAACTCGTTGTTAAACGAGCGGCCTAGCCTCGGGCGGGCCGTAAACTGTGCGGCTCCTGTGGAGCCCTCAGAAGCGGAAGTCTCTTCATTTTTGCTATCTGTCAAGGAATTTTTGTGTCTCAAAAGAAGTCTCATAAAAAGCTGCATCAAGCCGCGCTGATCGCCTCCATCAGCCTCGTTGGCTCAAGCCTTGTTGCTCCCGCATTCGCCTCCGCCCAGGACCTGCCCAAGGCAGACATCCTGGATCTCTCCTTTGAGAACGGTGTCATCAGCAACTCCGCATCCGATGCCGCACCGCTGAGCATCGGCGCGCCCACCGTGGAACAAGACAGCGTGCTTGAGCGCCCCGTGGCCCACTTCGACGGCCGCAAGGATGCCGTCGGCTTCGACATCGGGGACAAGTTTGACCAGATCAAGGACGGCTTCACCGTCGAATGCGTCTTCCGCTACGACGGGGAGTTCGACGGCAACGAAAAGAGCCTCTGCGCCAACAAGGAAGCCGGCGGCTGGGCCATGGTCATCTACGGCGACCAGCTCACCTTCACCGTCAACGGCAGCGATGGCTACAAGAAAGCCCAGCAGCAAGTGGAGCCGGGGCAGTGGTACCACGCGGTGGGCGTCTACGACGGCACCAAGAGCGAGCTCTATGTCAACGGCGCCAAGGTGGCTGAAAACACCGAGATCAACGGTGAGGTGACCAAGCCCAAGTCCAATTCCACCGCCGTGATGATCGGCGCGGACTCCGGCCGGGATAACGTGGCCCAGTTCTACTCCGATGCCGTGGTGAGCGGGGCTCGGATCTTCTCCGATCCGCTCGGGGAGGAGGAGATTTCCGCCCTCTATGAGGACTCCAACCTGAGCACCGACAAGAAGGCGGAAATCACCGGCTCCACCCCGAGTGCCGACCAGCACCTGACGGGCCCGGTGACTTTCGACGTCCAGTTCAACGACGCCGCCCTCATCTCCCGCGAGCTCACCTACACCCTGGATGGTGAGGAAATTGAGCGCGGGCAGGAAATCGGCACCGGCCTCAAGGAAGGAAACCACTCCATCCAGGTCGAGGGCCGCGATGTCTTTGGCAACCCCATCTCCCAGGCCATCGACTTCACCTCCGGCAACCTCCCGGGTGCTGCCGGTACCGACTCCACGCCGAGCGGCGAGGGCGTGACCATCTCCGCCCGCGCGGACAACCCGAGCGGCGGGGAGGTGGAGACCACCTTCACCGAAGCAGACGTTGCGGTAGCAGACAAGGGCTTCCAGGGCACCTTCACGGATATCCCGGAGACCCTGGACTTCGAGTACGAAGACGGCGAGGATTTTGACAAGTCCCTCAACCCGGACAACGAGGACGCCCAGGAGACCGGCTCCACGGAGGACATGCCCTTCCAGCGCTTTGATCTGAAGGTCAAGGACGCAGAGAAGAAGGCCCACGACCTCGCCTGGTCCGGCACCGTGGACCCCAAGCGCTCGGTGCGGTTTATGGCCTGGAATACCAAGACCAATAGCTGGGAGAAGCTGGAAGAAACCCGCGGCGCGGCCGACGCCCAAGTCAGCCTCAGCGCGGAAGTCAACCAGGACTTCGTCGACGGCGGAAGCATCCACACCATGCTGGTGGGCTATGACGTCTTTGCCGATGACCTCAACGAGCCCGTCAACGAAGAGTTCGCCGACGCAGGCGACTATGACTTTTCCATCGCCCACCACACCGATACCCAGTACCTCTCCGAAGGCGCAGTAGAGAAGGCCACCGCCGAGGAACGCAAGAAGTGGGAAGACGGCTACACCGCCGCCACCCAGTGGATCGCGGACAACGCCGAGAAGCGCAAGATTGCCTACTCCGCCCACACCGGCGACATCATCGAGAACTGGATTGGCAAGGACAATGACCGCCCCAATGCCAAGAAGGAATTCGAGGTAGCCTCCAACGCACAGAAGATTCTGGAGGACGCCGGCGTGGTCAACGGCGTGCTGCCGGGCAACCACGACAACCAAAGCGGCGCGGATGTCGGCGCCGACAACCTGTACAACGAATACTTTGGGCCGGAGCGTTACGAGGCTCAACAGGGCAAGGGCAAGTGGGCTGAGCAGGATGCCTCCTACCACCCCTATGCTGAGGGCGATAACGATAACCACTACGACTTGTTCTCCACCAACGGCATGGACTTCATTGCCCTGCACCTGGGCTATGACGTCACTGAGGAGGAAGCCGCGTGGGCGGATAAGGTGCTCAAGCAGTACTCCGACCGCAACGCCATCCTGCTCACCCACGCCTACCTCAAGCCTTCCGCCAACCCGGATGGCCGCGGCTCGGACTTCTCCCACGACGGCGTGATGGTCTACGAGAACGTCATTGAAAAGAACCCCAACGTGGCCCTGGTGCTGGCTGGCCACGAGCACGGCGTGTCCATCGTTAGCCGCAAGGATGTCGGCCACACCAACAACCATGTGGTGGAGCTGCTGGCGGATTACCAGTTCTACGAGGTCGGCTCCGATGAGCTGGGCCTGACGGAGCTAGGCAAGTATGACGGTGACACCGGCCTGCGCTTTGGCTCCAGCTACCTGCGCCTCCTGCAGTTTGACCTGAAGAACTCGGAGATGGTCGTGGATACGTATTCGCCGCTTCTCGACGACCACAATGCCACCGAGTACGACGACCGCCACCGCTACAACGGCCACGAGGACGAGTTCCGTGTGCCGATCCAGTTCCAGACCCGCAAGACCAGCTTTGCGACGAACTCCATGCTCGCCCTGACCGATACCGGCAAGGAGATTGGCAAAGACACCGCCAAGTCCGGCTGGCCCGCCAGCGTGACCTACAAGGACGTCAAGGCCGGCCAGGCCTATGGCTGGTACGCCACCTCCGCCGATGCCTCCTCCAAGGAGGACACCAAGCCCGGCATCGTGCGCCAGTTCGGCGTCTTCACCGCGCAGGAGCAGCAGGAGAAGGATAACGAAGCCCCTGAGCTCACCGTTCCGAGCGACAAGCTCACCATCACCAAGGGTGAAAAGGCCAACCTCCTCGAAGGTGTTAGCGCCAAGGACAATAAGGACGGTGACCTCACCGACAAGGTGAAGGTGGTGGGCAACATCGACACCGCCAAGCCGGGCGTGTACTCCGTCACCTACGCCGTGACCGACTCCGCCGGCAACCAGGCCCTGGCCTCCCGCGTCGTGGAAGTCACCGCCGGCAGCGCGGACGACAACACCGACAGCAGCAGCGAGAGCAGCAGCGGATCAAGCAACAGTGGCTCCAGCGGCTCGAGCGACCACTCGAGCAACAGCTCGAGCCGCGGAAGCGTCCTCCCCGCCATCCTCGGCGCCCTCTTCGGCGCCGCAGGCGCCACCGCGGTTATCGCCGGTCTGCTGAACTACCTCGCGCCGGAAGTGCGCGATACCGTCAAGCGCGCCCTCGGCCTCTAAGGCCCCGGCGGGCTAACCACCCGCCGGTCAACAACCTCACTAGCGCACCAGCGCGACACCCTGGTCCTCCAGTACCATGCTGATGGGGGCCAGGTCTTTTTCCACCATGTCAAAATCCGCGGCAATAATCGCCACGATGTGTTGCTCGCGGAGGAAGTCCGCCAAAGCGTCAAGGTTGCGCGGGGCACCGGACGTGCAGCCGTGCAGGCGGCCGAGCGCGCCATAGAGATCCTCGCGTGTGCGGATGGGTTCAGTAATGAGAATGCGTTGCATGTCTTAGTCCTCCGCGTCCGGGATACTGCAGAAGCTGTCGTAGTGATCATCGGTGTAGTACCAGACATCCGGGTCGGTCTCGCTGCCGCCACCGGTAACAATGCGCTTGGCCCCGCGGTGCCCAATCCCCGGGGTTTCCACGGTGTATTCGCGGTAGTAGTTCTTCGCCTGCTGCGGCAGCACGCCCTCATAGTTTCCGAAACGCACATTGTCGTTATCCGGATAGTCATAGGGCCCGCCGGCCAGGATGTCCTCGGCCGTGTCGTGGGCTTCCTGGGGAAGCGTATCCATGGCGCAGGAAGGCAGGTCTGCTCCGCCTTGCTTGGCGACGTCCCCCTCATTCTCACCGGACGCACCAGCGGCAGAGGACGCACCCGCCGCAGCGGACGACGGTGCCGCCTTCTGGTCCGCGCCATCGCCGGAGCCACCGAGGTCAATGCCGAAGTAGCCCGCGACGAGGACTAGAACCGCGCCACCGATGATGGCCGGCAGCGATTTTTTGGAGGGGGAGGATTGGGACATGGCCCCCATCATTGCAGGTATTGGGCCTGAACCAGAAATCCGGATCAGGCCTTTTATTAATACCCACCGCAGGGTCTTTGCGGATGTGGGACTCGGCCGCCCGGCTCCACCCAGCCGTGGGTACCTGTAGCTCCGGCGGGCGGGGTAGTCTGTACGCATGGCACGAGGCAGAATTCCGGACAGCGATATCCAAGCTATCCGTGAACGCGCGCCTATTGATGAAATCGTGGGCGAGTACGTTCAGCTCAAACCCGCTGGCTATGACTCTTTGAAGGGCTTGAGCCCCTTCAAAGATGAGAAGACTCCATCCTTCCACGTGCGCCCGCAGCGCGGCTATTATCACTGCTTCTCCACCGGCAAGGGCGGGGATGTCTTCAGCTTCCTCATGGAGATGGAGCAAGTCTCCTTCCCGGAGGCCGTTGAGGCCGTAGCTCAGAAGATTGGCTACCACATCAACTACCAGGGCGGCTCCACCGGAGCGCGCGATGAAAAGCCCGGTACTCGCCGCCGCCTCATTGCCGCCAACAAGGCCGCGCACGAGTTCTACCGCCAGCAGCTGGAAACCCCGCAGGCCGCCGCCGGCCGCGAATTCCTCCTGGACCGCGGCTTCTCCAAGGAAATCATCTACGAATTTGAATGCGGCTATGCCCCGGAGGGCTGGGACACGGCCACTAAGCACTTGCTGCGCATGGGCTTTTCTTTTGAGGAGCTCGACGCCGCCGGCATCTCCAAGATGGGCAAGCGCGGTCCCATCGACCGCTTCCACCGGCGCCTACTGTGGCCCATTAAGGACCTATCCGGCAATGTCATCGGCTTCGGAGCGCGTAAGCTTTTCGACGATGACAAGCTGGGCAAGTACATGAACACGCCCGAAACCATGCTCTATCACAAGTCCAAGGTGCTCTTCGGGCTGGATTTGGCCAAGCGCAACATCGCGGAACAGCACCAGGCCGTGGTGGTGGAGGGCTATACGGATGTCATGGCCATGTACGCCGCGGGCGTGAAGACGGCCGTGGCTTCCTGTGGCACCGCCTTCGGCGCGGATCACCTGCAGGTCTTGCGCCGCCTCATGTTGGATGATTCCTATTTCCATGGCGAGCTCATCTATACCTTCGACGGCGACGAGGCCGGGCAGAAAGCCGCCATGCGTGCCTTCGAGGGCGAGCAGAAGTTCACCGGCCAGTCCTTCGTCTCCGTGGCCCCCGACGGCATGGATCCCTGCGATCTGCGCTTAGAGCGCGGTGACGCCGCGGTGCGTGACTTGGTGGCGGACCGCATCCCCATGTTTGAGTTCGTCATCCGCTCCGTCATCTCAGACTTCAGCATCGATACCGCGGAGGGCCGCCTCCAAGCCCTGCGGCGAGCGGTGCCCGTCGTGGCCCAAATCCGGGACCAACCCCTTCAGCGCGAGTACGCCCGCCGCCTTGCCGGCTGGGTGGGCTGGCCCGACCCGGAAGAAGTCCTCCACCAGGTACGCCAAGAGGCGCGAAAGCCGAAGAAGGAGCAGCGCCCGCGCTTTGCCTCCCTAGAGCAGACTTCGTCTGTGCCGGCGCAGACCAACGCCCCCGTTATGCACATCCCCGGCCCCCGCGAGCCGCACCTATGGCCGCAGCGTGAGGCCCTCAAGTTGGCCCTGCAGTACCCGCAGATCGCCGGCAGCTACTTCGACGGAATCACAGACGACGCCTACTCCAACGAGGCCTACCGCACCATCCGCCGCGCCATCTCGACCCTTGGCGGCGTGACTGCCGGTGCCGAGCAACCCGGCGTGGAATGGCTAGCCGCCGTGGCGGGTGAAATGCCGGACCTCATGGCCCGCAACTTCGTCTCTGAGCTCGCCGTGGAACCCATCAAGCTGGGGGAGACCGGCAACCCCGATACCGACCTTGAGGCCTACGCCGATTCCGTACTCTCCCGCCTCCAAGAGGCCCGCGTGGGCGACCAAGTAGCCCAACTCAAGGCTCAATTAGGCCGCATGCGCCCCTCCGACGACGAAGAATCCTACAACTCACTCTTCGCGGACCTCGTCGCCCTCGAGCAAGCCCGCCGCGAGCTCAACGACCGTGCTTTCCGCGGCGTGCGCTAACCGACGCGTTAATCTTCGTCCGGCTCGTAAATCCGATCCGCCGGCATTTCATCCGTGGCACCTCTGGTGCCACGCTTGCCGCGGCGCCCCTTGTTGTAATCCTTGAGTTCGCGCATGCGCGGCTCCGGATCCAAACGGTTGGCCACAGCCTTGCGTGCGGAGCGCACAGCAGCCTTGGTGGCGGGGGAGTTTACGGCCTTTTCGTAGGCGCCCTTAATTTGGTGATAGCGCTTGCGCCCAGCCTTGGTTCCAAAGACGTATCCGGCGGCAGCACCCACAACAAATTGGATCATTGGAAACTAGTCATCCCCTTACTTCAAGCCAGCAAAAACAGCCGGCGTTTGCGTACAACGTACGGGCAACGTGCAATTCTCATGAATAGCCTACCTGCCCAAGCGGTCCGGGGCAGGTGACCTCTTGGCAGGGGAGCGAACAGGGATACCGAATAGATATGACGAGAACTCTTCCCATAATGCATTCGCTTCAGTTAACTTAATACCTGTGAAGACTTCGAAGCGTACGCATGCGGTATCGGCAGCCGTGGCCATGTCAGCGCTGCTAACAGCCAGCGTAGCGGCAGCTGAACCCCGCACCAATTGCCTTGAAGAGCCGCGCGAAGTCACCGTGAGCGAGGATTAGAACAAATAGTTCGGCCATTCCGCCGCGTACAGGAGCCGGTGCGGTGTATAAATGCGGCGGTGTCTAGACTTTCCGAGGTTCGGATGGGGTGAGCAGTCGTGGACTGCGGAACCCCGTGTATAGTCTCGCTGTAGTTTCTCCAAGAACTAAGGCCGAATCTATTTTCCATCCCAAAGAGAAGAACGATTGACTTCTCGCACACCAAGGAGAAAAATGCCCCGACCGAAAATTGTGACCGTTTATGGCACGCGCCCGGAAGCAATCAAGGTCGCTCCTGTCATCACTGCCTTGGACAGAGATGGGCGTTTTGAATTGGTCTCGGTCTCCACTGGTCAGCATCTTGAAATGCTAGAGCAAGTAAACAAAATGTTTGGAATTAAACCGAAGTGGGACCTTCATTTGATGAAGCCTGGCCAAAGCTTGAACCGCCTAGTTTCTCGAGCAGTAGAGGGGTTAGACGAGGTTATTGATGCTGAAGCTCCCGATGCCATTATCGTTCAAGGTGATACCTCCACGGCAATGGCAGCGGCGTTGGCTGGGTTTCATCGTGGGGTGAAGATTATTCACCTCGAGGCAGGATTGCGCACTGGCAACATTCATTCTCCGTTCCCGGAAGAAGCCAACCGCAAGCTCATTAGCCAAGTAACAGAGCTACATCTTGCCCCGACTGCAGGCTCAATGGAAAACTTGCGCCGCGAGAACGTTCGCTCTAAGAACATTGCAGTCACTGGTAATACGGTCATTGATGCTCTTTTACAGGCTGCCAGTTGGGATACTGTTCTTGAGAATCCTGCCTTGCAGGAGGTGCTTGAGTCAGGCGAGCGTCTTGTTGTGGCCACTACTCATCGTCGCGAGAATTTTGAGGCGATGAAGGAGATAGGTGGTGCGGTTAAGGACCTTGCAGAAATCTACTCTGACATCAATTTTGTACTTCCGCTGCATCTGAACCCTAAGGTTCGTGAAGCTGTGCTTCCGGAAGTCGAGTCCTTGTCCAACGTTTTCATTACGGATCCGCTTCCGTACGACGAGTTCACCAAGCTTCTTGATCACGCAACGATCATCCTCACTGATTCCGGTGGAGTCCAGGAGGAAGCGCCATCACTGGGGAAGCCGGTCCTAGTTATGCGCCAGAACACTGAGCGCCCTGAAGCCGTTGTAGCCGGCACCGTGAAGCTGGTGGGCACCAACCGTAGTCTCATCGTGGCGGAAGCCAAGCTTCTGCTCGATGATGACGCCGCGTACACCTCTATGGCCAACGCCGTAAACCCCTATGGCGACGGTAAGGCCGCAGAGCGTGCCGTTGCCGCTATTGCCGAGCTCCTCGGCGTAGGGGAGCGTCTGCCGGACTTTGACCCAGGTATTGAGCTATAGCGAACTGAGGTGAATGGGTAGGTACCAATTTCTAAGTGCCCTGCCCATTCATGCGGTTCCACGTAAGGTAAAGCCATGGAACCACGCGACATTAAATGCACTAATTCCCAGCGCACCACAGCCTCTCAAGTCTTGGCTGACGCGATGTCCGTCGGCCAACTCAGCGTCGCCGAATTTGAGGAACGTTCTTCTGCATGCGCCAACGCGACGACGCGCGGCGAGTTGCTCGACCTCGTTTCCGATCTCCTTGAGGATCCCGGAAGAGTTCTCTTTGGTAGCCATGAGGTCGCCTCAAAGAGCTCTCACGCGATGAATACTGTGGATGGGGAGCTTGCTACGAGTGTTGACCGCGCACTAGCTCAAGTCGAACCCTCCGTGAGCGGTGCTCAGAGCCTTTCCTTGGGCATCTTCGGTGGCACCACGGTCCGAAGTACTCCCATTGCCTCTCGCCACACCACAATGGGTATTTTTGGTGGGACTGACGTTGACCTGCACGGTGCTGCACTTCGAGAACACGTCACCATCATTCAAGCGGTTGGAATCTTTGGCGGTGTCGACGTATGGATTCCCGAGGGCTTCCGAGTTCGCGTTAGCGGTATCGGCCTCTTCGGTGGGCACGACATCAAGGTTGACCGTGGAGCTATCGACCCCGCCGATCTACCTGCCAGTGCTCCGGAGGTTGTCGTCAACTGTTTTAGCCTCTTTGGAGGGGTAGACGTACACGTTGTTAAGCGTTAGATCGGTGACGGGGATTAAAACGGCACGACATTTCCGCGACAATAGTCACCACAACATGCGGGTAAATAGAAGAAGCAGAGCCCCAAGCCGCAACGTTGAGGTTAAATACGTTCTGACTTCCAAGTCTGGAAATATCCCTTAAACCGGTGAAGCCTAGATAGGAAAGCAAAAAGCCGCTCGAAATATAAGCGGCTATTTGGCTCCTCCAACTGGGCTCGAACCAGTGACCCTTCGATTAACAGTCGAATGCTCTGCCAACTGAGCTATGGAGGAATATTGCTTCAGGAGTGTGCTCCCTGCAACGTGTAGTAACTATATAGAGTCCGTTGAAAGATGTGCAAATTGCCTGTTCAGGACTGGATTTGGTGGCGGATTTTGGCTTACTTTGGGAAGATGATGTCCGTGCATAGCGGATACTCTGAATAATCAGTCAGTGCGTCAAGTGCGCTTGCTATGGTTTAGGGAAGAAGCACACGCCACTGTGAAGGACATTCCATGGAAATTCTCATCGTTTCTCAATATTGGGAGCCAGAGAACGGCGTACCTCAGCGGCGGTGGGCATGGTTGACCCGCGAACTTGTTGAGGCGGGGCACTCCGTGTTCGTAATCGCACCGTATCCGCATTACCTCAATGAAGGGATTGCTTCTCAAAAGCAATCTGGCGGCGGAGTTGTAAATGGTGCTGTACTTCGCCAACTTTGGGAATTCTTCTCAATGCCCGTTGAAGTTGAGATTGGGGAAAATGGCGAATCCATTTATCGAAGCCGTTTCATTCCGGCTGGGCATTCCATTTCGTCGCGCGTGCTAAACCAAGCTTCGGTTGCACTGGGGCAATTGCTTGCAATGAGAGCAGTGCGTAGGAGAGCGGCGAACGCCCCCTTTGGCGTTACGATTGGCACTGTACCTGCGCTTCCCACGGCGATGGTTGCTTATTTGATCTCGCGTTATCTAAAGACAAAATTCGCGATCGATCTTCGTGACGCATGGCCCGACCTATTGAAATTTTCGAAGTCTTGGAATGCAGGAACGGGTCGTAAGTCTTTGCGTGAAAAAGTTTTGACTAAGGGGCCCGCGCAGCTACTAACCGCCCTCAGCGGTGCGATGCTGAATTTCTGCTTGCGACGAGCTGATGGAATTGTCGTGACATCGGAGTACCTGGAGCATGAACTAAGCCGCAGATTCCCGAAACCGAGGGGGAACTACGCAACGGTTCGAAATGCTTTCCCAGTCGAGTCGGAAGTTGACCATCGTCCTTTTGAAGGGGTGCATGACCGGCCATTGCGGATGCTATATGCCGGCACGTTGGGGCGTGCGCAAAACCTGCGCAACGCGATTGATGCCGTTGAGCTGCTTCAGGCAGAAGGAGTGGCTGTCCATCTCAAGTTAGTGGGTGGTGGAGCCGCCAGGGACTATCTGAAAGCTCGGGCGGAGGAATCGCCAGCGATGGTTGAAGTCTTGCCTCGAAAGTCTTCCGATGAACTCTTAGGTGAATATCAGTGGGCAGACACGGCGCTAGTTCACCTCACCGACTGGGAACCGCTGGATATGGCGGTGCCGTCAAAGCTGTACGAGCTACTTGAGAACGGAATTTACATCTCGGCCGTCGTCAGCGGCGAGCCAGCGGAACTGGTTCGGTCCCTGGACAGCGGTGTTGTAGTTGACCCAGAAAATCCACGTGCGCTAGCTGACGCGTGGCGCGATCTCTTGAGCGGTGAATACCCGGAACATCATCCGGAGAAGGGGCGTGAATGGGTGCGCACCCAGCGTGAGGAAGTGGCACCCCGTGAGTTGCTCAAGTTCTTGAATGAGGTTTGTAGTGAGAGTACGGGAATTCTTCCGTCTGGTGGGAACAGCTAGAAGATGAATCACACGGAAAAAGCCTCGTGGTTTGAAAAGGCTGTTTGTATTGCACAGAGCTGCACGCAACTGATGGAATTTGCCATCGTCGATGGCCTCCTTCAACCGCGTGTCTTTCGCGCCAAAATTGGGCAGCGGCTTCGGCAAGTGATCCATGCAAGCAGGATCGACAAAATTCGACGGCACATCGTCTCTCTGACCGAGCGACGAAATGCCCTAAATTTCGAACCAAGATCTCAATTCCAGCGTTTGGAATCGGGTCCTGGAGGCGTCTACTTCAACGAACTCCCGAACTTTGGGGAGCTCATGGATGATGGGCGTTTTGACGAGGCTTTCAAGCTCGCGCGTCATGGGTGGCAACGTCGAATCGCGAAGCAAGCAATGGTGAATATGCAAGTATGTGCGGTTCCGTCAGTGCCGTTGCCGGATCGTTCGTCAATGGCTCGTCATCAGGCACCTCGGGTTCTCTTCCTCATAACGAACAGTTATCCGTTTACCCAGAGCGGATACGCTGTCCGCACTCATTCGCTCCTTCAGGCTATGCAGGATTCAGGGGTCTATGTTGAGGCAATGACGCGTTTCGGATATCCGGCAATTGTTGGAAAGCCGATTTTTCGGCGGACGCAGATAGTTGATGGCATCGCCTATCATCGTATGCTCGACTGGCGTTTTCCGTTGTCGGTGCAAAAAGTGCAGCAACGCGCTGTTGCCGCTGTTGTAGAGCATGCCCGCGCAATGGGCGCGACCCATATTCACACAACGACGGACTTCCATAATGCGGCCGTCGCGTCGGCTGCAGCCGTGCAGTTGGGGATCCCGTGGATTTATGAGGTTCGCGGAGAAGCAACAGAAACCTGGGTTTCTGGAGTTGAGTATCCACGAGACGAATATAGAAACAATTCTTGGCGTGCAATCGAGGCACGAAAACTAGAGGCTAGTGCGGTTGAGGCTGCAAGTGGTGCTGTATTCCTCAGCGAGGTCTCGCGACAGCATTTTCAATCACTTGTAGAAACGATGCCGCCATCAGTTCTGGTTCCCAATTCGATTTCGGAAACAGACGCTGAGGAGTCTCGTCAAATTCTCCAGCAGATGTTGCAAGCAAAACAAGACGAAACGGTGACAGCAAGTGTGCGCAGTCTTCGTCGTGATGCCGCACGTCAGGAACTGGGCGGATTCGAGGAGTTCAACACGTGGGTCGGTTCGGTGTCGGCGATTGTCGACTATGAAGGATTCGAAACGCTTATTGAATCCCTGAAATATCTAGATGATGACGTTGCAGTCCTTCTTGTCGGCGGAGGTTCTGCGCGTGGACGTCTAGAGGAACTTGCGCGTTCGCTTGGGGTCTCGCACAGAGTCCGCTTTGCGGGAGTGCAGCCGTTTTCGGAAATCAACAAATGGTATGAGGCGTTGGATGCATTCGTCATTCCGAGGCGCAATCAGACTGTTTGTCGACGTGTGACACCCATTAAAGCTCAAAAAGCTATGGCGTTGGGTGTACCCGTTATTGCCAGCGACTTGCCCGCGCTGAGGGAGGTAACGGGGGGAAATGCGACCTATTTCACTGCCGGTGATGTCTTTAGGCTTTCAGAAGCAGTAGGTGAGTCAAAATCCCAAGACATTGCGCGTTCCATGAGGTGGATTCAAGGGCAAGTGTGGAAAGCATCAGTTGAGCGGCTAATTAACTTCTACTAACGCTGAAAATTCACAGATACGGGTTGTGGTGGTGTGATAAGCTTCCCCCAGAATTTCGTTCAAAAATCGGTCGAAAACAAATCTTTCGTATTCGAGAATGGACTAAGCACCTCCAGCATTCGGCTGGCATCTATATAAGTGGGAAGGCGAAAATGACCAAGACCGTAACTATCGTGGGCCAGGGCTACGTGGGGCTGCCGCTGGCTCAGGCAGCAGCACTCGCTGGCTGGAAGGTTAACGGCTTCGATATCTCTACACGCGTGGTCCATAACCTCAACGCAGGCATTAGTCACATCGATGACCTGAGCGACCAAGACATCAAGGACATGCTGGCCGCAGGTTACGAGGCAACCACTGACGTGTCGGTTGTTTCCGGTAGCGACATGATTGTCATTTGTGTTCCCACGCCGTTGGGGACTGCTGGCGCTCCGGACTTGGGTCCGGTTGAAAGCGCAACGAAGTCGATCGCGCCGCACTTGACCAGGGGCACCACCGTGGTCCTTGAGTCCACGACGTACCCGGGAACCACCGAGGAAGTTTGTGTTCCGCTCATTGAGTCCAACTCCGACCTGAAGGTCGGCGAGGACGTGTTCGTGGCCTTCAGCCCTGAGCGCGTGAACCCAGGCTCCAAGGATTTCGGCATCAAGAACACCCCGAAGCTTGTCGGTGGTGTTTCCCCGGAGGCGACCAAGCGCGCCGTCGCTTTCTACTCTGACTTCATCGATACGGTCGTTGAGATGAGTGGTGCCAAGGAAGCAGAGACCGCAAAGCTTCTTGAGAACACGTTCCGCCACGTCAACATTGCCTTGGTTAACGAGATGGCCAAGGTATGCCACGAGCTGGGCATTGACATCTGGGAAGTTATTCGTGGTGCTGCTACCAAGCCGTTCGGTTTTATGAAGTTCACCCCGGGTGCTGGCGTCGGTGGACACTGCATCCCGATTGACCCGAATTACCTCTCCTACGAGGTCCGCCGTCAGCTGGGATACCCGCTCCGCTTTGTTGAGCTGGCACAGGAGATCAATAACTCCATGCCGATCTACGTTGTCGACCGCATTGCCGAGAAGCTGAACAACGAGCGTAAGGCGCTGAACGGTTCCAACGTTCTCGTTCTTGGCGTTACCTACAAGGCCGACATCGCTGATCAGCGCGAGTCGCCGGCACGACCGGTTGCCAAGGAGCTGCTGAAGCGCGGCGCAAACGTTACTTTCCACGACCCGCGCGTGTCCAAGTGGATTGTTCAGGACGGCGTGGAGCTCGAGTGCGTTGCCGACCTTGAGGCGGCTATCAAGGAAGCTGACGTCGTTGCTCTGCTGCAGAAGCACAGTGAGTACGACATCGCAATGATCGAGTCTAACGCCAAGGTCCTTCTTGACAGCCAGGGTAATGCCGCTGCTGCGGAGAACCGACTCTAGTTAGGTCGCACCCTCGTTGAATCTTGATCGAATCAAGTACCTTCCGCTCCGCTTGAGCCTGTGGTCTCGGGTTTTTGCTCGGTCTGGGGCGCAGGCGGAGCGTTTGCGTGCTGAAATGTATACCAGCCCCGTGCTCATGGTGAGTAGCAATGGCGGGGGACTGGGGCATTTGACCCGTCTGTGGGCCGTGGAACGCCGCCTTGATAAAGAAGTTGTTACTTATACCTTGTCTTCGGCGTATGACAAGCTTGGGAAGCCGAAGTCTCGCATGATCTATTTCCCTTCATACGGGACTATGGGTATGTACGGGCGAGTTTGGAACATCCTGCTTGCTGGCCATTTCGATGCTGTCGTCAAAGGATTGAGGCCACAGCGCATCGTCTTCGATGGGACGAGTGTATATCCCGGAATTATTGCGGTGGCTCAAAAATATGGCGTTCCCGTTACCTGGATTCAGCGAGGCTGCTGGAAGCCAGAAGCAGATGCGCGTTCTAAGCAGCGTCATTCCGCAAATCGATTCGCTGATCAAGTTATCTTGCCAGGCGACTATGGTTGCGAGGAGTCCGTTGATGTCGGCTTGCCACCCGTGACCGTTGGCCCGATTGTTTTGTCGGATGACCACGAACTCTTCGATCGTGATGCTGCACGGACCATGTTGGGTTTGCCTCTGGATAAGAAGGCATTTCTTATCCAGCTCGGCGGCTCAACTATTGGTGACTTGAATGAATTGCTCGACGAAGTCCTTGATGCGATTAAGAGTCTTGGTGACGACTGGATTCCCGTTTTTGTACGCAACCCCCTGGCAACCGTTGAACCGGGTAGGGAAGTTTATGAGATTTCTGGTTATCCGCTAGCTCGTTACTACAACGCGTTCGATGCCGCGATTTTCCCTGCTGGCTATAACACCAGCCAGGAATGCGTCCAGTTCGGGTTGCCGGCCGTGCTTGTTCCGAACAATGCGACCGTGACTGACGATCAGAATCGTCGAGCCCGGACGATGGCAGAGAGAGGGATTGCCCTTTGTGCGGAGTCGGTGCACGAATTGAGAGTCGCGATCAATATGCTTGGGGAAGATAATTTTCGCGAGGGCCTTCGTAAGGCTGCTGGAACAGCAATTAGGGCAAACGGAGCTATTGCGGCCGCTGAGGCCATTGAATCTAAGTTGTAATTGGAATTTTATTCAGTTGGTGAAGGTGCATGGTCCAACCTTCGGCTGCGAGTAGAAAGGTTATGGCAGTGGCACAATTTGATATTTGCGTCGTTGGACTCGGATATGTTGGGCTTCCAACTGCTGCAATTTTTGCCAACGAAGGATTTTCGGTTCTTGGTGTCGATGTAAATGAGTCTCGACTTGATCGGATTAAGAGCGGGCATTCTGACGACGCAGAACCTGGACTAAATGCATTCGTACAAAAATCGCTGCAATCAGGGAATCTTCAGCTTTCAGAGCGTCCCGCGACTGCAGACGTTTTTATTATTGCAGTGCCGACGCCTGTGACTCCGGAACAGGGATATGACAACTCTCATGTTCTCTCCGCTGCACGGGCTGTAGCATCCGAAGTCGTGCCCGGAGGACTAGTGGTTCTGGAATCTACCATCCCGCCAGGGGCGACTGAGGAGTTTGCCTATGCGGTGCAGGAGCACCGATTGAAATGCGGATTGGAACCGCACATCGGTCTCAAGTTCGCGCATTGTCCTGAGAGGGTCTTGCCCGGCAATGTGCTGCACGAGTTGTTTCACAACGATCGTGTGGTCGGCGGAATCGACAGAGCTTCTACCCAGGCGGCCCGAGAGCTTTACTCGAGATTCTGTAAGGGCAACATACTTGAAACGACTGTGCGTACGGCTGAGCTGACGAAGGTCGTCGAAAACTCCTACCGCGATGTTAATATTGCCTTTGCGAATGAGGTTTCGATGATTGCAGCCAAGATGGGAGTGGACGATTCAGAATTGATTCGTCTTGCTAATCAACATCCGCGCGTCAATATTCTCACACCTGGAATTGGTGTCGGTGGGCATTGCATTTCGGTTGATCCGTGGTTTGTCATTAGTGCGTTTCCTCAAGAAACTTCACTACTGCGGGCGGCTCGCGAAGTCAATGATGAGAAAACAAATTGGGCAATTTCGAAATTGCGCAATGTCCTGAAGGAAGAGCAGTTCCAAAGGGTTGCACTGTTGGGGTTGGCCTACAAGCCAAATATTGGAGACTTAAGAAACTCGCCAGCGCTGAAAGTTGGTGAAGCGCTTGTGACCGCGTTTCCCCAGATTCAATTTTTGGCAGTCGAGCCTCACATTTCGGAGCTTCCCTCGGATGAAGGGCAGATAGGGTCTTTTGAGAATGTGAGTTTTGCGAAAAGCCTGGCTGGAGCGGTCGACGTGGATTGCGCATTTCGTCTCGTTCCGCACGATGCATTCGCAGACCTCAATTCTCAGCAATCCTCACTTCACATTTACGAATATGATGGTTCGCTAGAGCAGCGCTGATGAAGGTGAGGTACCGGAATTGAAAAAGCGTTCCAAGAAGGCGTTGTCTGATTCGCAGGCAGATCGTGTGGTTACTGAGCTGTCAGGGAATGGCGTGCTCGTTAATGAGAATGGCCTAGAAGTTGTCGGTCGTCGAGTTTCGCTCTTGGCGTATTGCCGTGACTTGATTGCTCGCTTGCCCTTCATCTGGGCGGAGGCACGGTCTAAGGCATTTCAGAGTGGGCGCGGCACGTTACTCGGAAGCCTCTGGCTAATCATCGATCCCCTACTTCAAGTTGGGCTTTACGCAGTTGTGTTTGGCCTTATTATGAAAACGAATCGCGGAATGGACAATTTCATTGGCTTCCTGGTCATTGGCGTTGTGTTCTTCCGAATCGCCACTCAAGGGATCAATGACGGTGCA
The DNA here is from genome assembly GCF_001813425.1 of Corynebacterium sp. HMSC056E09. Classification (NCBI taxonomy): domain Bacteria; kingdom Bacillati; phylum Actinomycetota; class Actinomycetes; order Mycobacteriales; family Corynebacteriaceae; genus Corynebacterium; species Corynebacterium sp. HMSC056E09. Next base: position 7,286 of record NZ_KV812474.1, on the reverse strand, counting down.
GGGCTCATTAAGAGGTCTCGACCTTTGATTTCTTCTTTTGCTTTTCCTCGGGCCGCATTGGCTGTGTCGACCAATATACGTCAGGTTTTGGACAATATTCCCTCGATTCTCGTTGCGCTTGTCTTGGCCCTGTCGACCCAAATCGGTAAGCCAATTGGGATATCTCTCATCATGATTATCCCGCTCGTCCTTGTCGTTGCAGTCTTTAACCTCGGCTGGACGCTGATTGTTGCGAGAGCGACAGCATTTGTTCCAGATCTCATTCCTCTTGTATCGACTGTAGTGCGTGCTCTGTTCTTTATCTCCGGCGTGTTTTTCTCGATTGAGCGATTTGAGACTCACAAGTGGCTTCAGGACTTTGTTTTGGCCAACCCGATCTACAGAATTATTAGCTTGACTCGAGCGATTGTTCTCGATTCCTCGTGGGGAGCCTTTAATGATTGGGCGTACATCATTGCGTGGTCTATTTGTCTGACGATTGTCGGCTTCATTTATTTCTGGCGTGCGGAAGCGAGGTATGCCGGTGTTGTCTAAGGCAACAGTCGTTGTGAGAGACGTCAGGAAGACTTACAAATCACAGAACGGGCCCGTCCCTTTCCGGAGAAAGAAGGGCTTGGACGTCGAAGCGCTCAAGGGAGTATCTTTTGTCGCGAAACAAGGCGAGTCAATTGGACTAATTGGAACAAACGGCTCTGGAAAGTCAACCTTGCTGTCCATCATTAGTAGCGGTGAGTCTCCGACATCGGGATTGGTGTTGTCTTCGTCGCAACCCACTTTGTTGAGCGTCAATGCAGTCCTGCAATCGACGTTGACTGGGTGGCAGAATATTCGCCTTGGCCTCCTGGCGAAGGGGATCACGCGTCGTGAGATTGAGAAACTGGTTAAAGAGGTCGGTGAGTGGTCGAGCATTGGTTCGGCACTAGACCGTCCACTGGGAACGTACAGTTCTGGAATGCGCGCACGCTTGAAGTTTTCGATTGCGACGGCAGTACCAAGTGAGATCTTGCTTGTAGATGAGGCCTTGGGAACAGGCGATGCATCATTTGCAGCTAAGGCTACGCGGAGAATGCAGGACTTCTTGGATGAGGCGGGAACGGTATTTGTTGTGGCTCACTCTGCGAACACGATCAAAACCCAATGTAACAGGGCGATTTGGCTTGAAAAAGGCGAAATTATCGCTGATGGCGATGTCGAAGAAGTGGTTGATACGTATTCTGAGTGGTCGAGGCTGAACAGCGTCGGTGATGAAGGTTCTGCTGAAGAGCTTCGAATAGAAGCCCTTGACAAATATGAAAGACCGCAGATCATCTTGAGTAGGGAAGCCGAGTCAATGTTGTGAACTCAAGCTTCTTCGCAAATCTCATCAAGGAAGGCGGATCAGCCGAAAGACTAAAGTCCAGAATCGGCAATTACTTCCGTTCGAACACGACAATATTTGAAGGAATTGATATGAACGAATATCGTGCCCCGCGAGTTATTGGTCCTCAGGGCAGTCTTTGGGCGTTGAAAGCTGAACCGGAAGTGGTCCTCTCTGAGGTAGAACTTCAGGGAACCAGTTTCTTTGGTTTTGGCTCATACATGAATAAAGGCCAAGTGCGGTCCTACGTCGAAGTTGGCAGGTACTGCAGCATCGGCCGAGGTGTTTCGTTAGGTCTTGGCTATCACGACAAGGAGATGCCCTCGACGTCTTCTTACTTTGAGTTTCCAATTTCCACAACAACAATGAAATTGGCTTGCGAAGAGCCTAAGCGTCGAGTGATCATCGGACATGATGTGTGGATCGGCGATGGCGTCCGCATTGATTCTGGCGTGACGGTCGGAACCGGCGCGATTTTGGCGACAGGAGCAGTTGTCAATAAGGACGTTGAGCCCTACGCAATTGTTGGTGGCTTACCTGCAAAGTTCATCAAGTGGCGATTCGAGGAAGACGTCAGGAATGCACTTCTGGAATCGCAATGGTGGACGCTCGAGCCCAGCGAGTTGAAGAAATACATGTGTACCGATCCACTTGAATTCGTAGCGCGTCTTAAGGCTGCGAATGTGAAAACGTATCCGCCTTCACATCAGAATATCGTTTCGGCACGATAGGTGGGAATGGGTGAAATCGGGGTGAATTTGCCTTGATTCTCCCCGATTTGTTGATAATCTAAAGAATCATGTTGTCGGTTTCGATAATCTAAATTCCAAACTGACAGAAAGGACCCGAGTTGGGTACTCAAGAGACAATAAGCTTGAAGTCCGTCAACGGAAACCTTCTCGTTACCGGTTTCAAGGACGAGTACATTTTCGAGCAGATCCGGAAAACTGGTCGCTTTTACGAGCTTGACCTCCTGCAGCGAACTGCGGAGAACTCTTCCCACTTGGATGGAATTGTTGTCGATGCCGGCGCAAACCTTGGCAATCATTCTCTGTACTTCTCGTCTGTTCTTGGCCGTAATGTCGTGTCATTTGAGCCGGAGACCGCGAATTTCGCGCTGCTGAAGCGCAATATCGCGGATAACAATCTCGAGTCTAAGGTAGAGATTCACAACTGTGCACTGTGGGATTCCGACGGTTTTGTGCATCTCGATCAGGCCGTGGACGGCAACAATGGCACCTTCAAGGCGGCGTCCGCTGAGTCCGGTATTCCGCGCACCACGATCGACAATGTCGTCCGTGACCGCCAAGTCGCGGTTATCAAGATTGACGTCGAGGGTGCCGAAGTCAAGGTTCTCGGGGGAGCCGTGGAGACTATCAAGCAAAGCCATCCGCTAATTGTCGTTGAGTCTCATACGACGGAAATCAAGTCGGAAATTGCGGCTTTCCTGGAGCCTTTGGGTTATACCTGCGTTGCGATTGCTGGCGCGTCTGACAACTACTTCTGGCTCCACCGCGATATCAACCTTGATTTCACTGACCAGGCAGCTGCCCGTGTCAATGCTGAAGGTCATCGTCGCGCTGAGCGGTTCTTTAACGAGTTCCGTGGCCAGCAGAAGAAGACGATTGACTCCATCCAGGGTGTGGGCAGGGACGTCGAGGGTATTTCCAAGAAGCTTGTCGAGTTGGAAAAGACCTTGGCTACCGCTCAGGAGAATACCCAACTTGCGGTTGCCGCCGGTGAATCCAACGGCACCGCGCAGGCAAAGTTTGCCGATACACCGGCAAATCTGCAGCAGAGCATCGATGAGCTCAAGGCACTCGTTGCTCAGCCACAGCAGGCCGATCTTTCCGCAATTGAAGGTGTCCGCGAACGGCTTGAAACGCTGGGCAAGTCCCTACGAGACTCCCATGCCTTCGAGTCCGTGAAGTCGCAGCAGAAGTACGACGAATTGCTCGCTATTCAAGAGAAGCTTATGGCTTCGGTTTCTCGTCTCCAGCAGGACATTGTCAAGCTTGAGCAGACGTCTATCCCGGCTATCGTGTCGAAGATTGCGCCGACTGTGGAGCAGCACGTTTCTTCTTCGATGAACGAGCACCGTCTGCGCCTCGATGGTGTTTCTACCGAAACGACGACGGCACTGGATACTTTCCGAAATTCGATTGCGCGCGAACTTAATGTGTCCTCTGGTTCGCTGGACCTTCTTTCGGAGCGCGTCGTAGGCTTGTCATCACGCGTTGACGAGGTCGTCCGATACTTCGAGAATCGACGTGATGACGAAGTTTTTCAGCGGTTCCAGGGAGTCGAAGCACACCTCGGCGGCATCGCCGAGCAGTCATCCGTAGGATACGAGGAACTTACCCGCAAGCTCGAGGAAAATGAGTCGGGAACAGCGGAGAAGCTTCAGAAGCTTGAGAATATGCTGGCTGAGCTCCAGAAGAGCATTGAAGCTCAGTCCCAGAACGATGTCGTCGGTTCTGTCGAAAAGCTGCTCCAGGACCACACTGCGGAGGTTAGCTCGCTGATTGAAAAGCAGGCGCCTGCATCCTTCGCGGAGGTCATCGAGGAGGAGTTCTCTCAGCACAAGTGGCTCAATGACGACGACGCAGAACTTGGTACTAAGTTCGCTAAGCTCCTCATCGCCTATGAAGCTATGGCAAAGCGTCTGGAGGCACTTGCACCGCATCGGTGGAACGCCAAGATGCTCGTGGATGGGCTCCACAAGCAGCTTGATATTGTCGAGGCGGATCTGCCTACACCGCAGCTTGCTTCTCAGGGGCCGGCACCCATTGTCGCTGAAGGTGGTTTCCGAGAGTACGCTGCTCCGGGCATTTTGGATCGCCCCAAGTACGATCCAATCCGCATTGGTATCGCCAGTATGGCAGGCCGTGAGGAGGGTCTCCGCCAGGTCGTCGAAATCCTGTCGCCGCAGGCTGATGAGATCTTCGTGTACCTCAACGACATGGACTCGGTGCCGGACATCCTTCCGAAGCGCCCCAACGTTCGTTACTTCCTTGGCCCGGATACCGGCGATCGCGGCAAGTTCAAGTTCATGGAAGGTTTCGAAGGCTATTACCTGACATGTGATGACGACATTGCCTACGCGCCGTTCCACGTTCAGTCCATCATCGACGGTATCGAGCGCTATGAGCGCAAGGCCGTGGTTGGCTGGCACGGGTCCATCTTCAAGCCGGACTTCCAAGAGTTCTATAACGCCAAGTACCGCCAGGTGCTCTCGTTCCGATTCCTGCGCGGAAAGGACACTCCGGTTCACCTGCTGGGCACTGGCGTGTGTGGCTTCCACACGTCGACGCTGAACGTCGATTACGACGAGTTCATCTACCCGAACATGGCGGACGCGTTCTTGGCGATCGCCGCGAAGCGTCAGTCTGTTCCGATGGTTGTCCTGGCTCACGGTAAGGATTGGGCTACCCCGATCGACGTCGGCCCGTCTATCTCCAGCGTTTCTTTGAAGCGCGACAAGGACACCACCAAAACGCTGGATGTCGCGACTACCGTAACCAACTTGGTTAAGGCTGAGATGCCTTGGGAGATTCTTGAGCCGACCCCGGTTTACGAGCGTAAGCCGATGCAGCTGGCATTCATCGGTCGTACTGATAAGGAGCGTTGGAAGAAGGGCGGCATCCTCAAGTCTGCTCACCTTACTCGCGACATGCTCGAGCGTTTCAATGTTACGACCATCCTCGAGGACATTGAGACTGGCGATCCGAAGGATCTCCACGGAGCGGATCCCGAAATTGTCATGATCTACGTCGGCGATCCTGAGCGTCCAGATTTCAAGGACGTTGAGGTGCTCATCGCGCATCACGCCAAGAAGGGCCGCCACGTCGTCGTTAACCTCTCATATAACGCTATCCCGAGCCGTTCTGAGTTCATCGTCCGGAAGATGAAGGAGTTGCGTTCCCGATTGGGCAATCGCATTTGGCTCATGGTCTTCACGGAAGCGATGCTGTCTTCCGCTGACCTCGCGGAAATTCGCGATTGGCTTGTGGTCATTCCGAAGACCATTTCCTTGCCGGACGAGCCGGTAGCCAGCTTCGGTCGTTCTGAAGGCATCTTCATCGGCGACATCGCAAAGCTCAGCAATGACGGTCTCCTGGGATTCCCCGGCAAGGAGTGGGTTGCCGCTATTCGTCGCGCGCTGCCAAACGTTCCGATCTATGCCGTTCAGCAGTACAAGCCGAAGGACAAGATTGACTTCGGAATCGACGAGATTTGGCCGTTCATGCGCGGCGACGAGTTCGCCCGAAATGTCGGCAAGGTTCGCGTCATGATCTCCACCGTCAAGTACGCCACCTTTGAGATGGTTCCGCTTGAGGTTGCCTCGCTGGGCGTCCCCGTCATTTACCCGGAGATGCCTCAGTCGCTGGGCGAATATCTTGGCCTCAGCGGTTTCTCTGTGCGCTCTCCTGAGCAGCTCGAGCGCATTCTCCCGGTCCTTTACCATGACCCCATTGTGTGGAGGAGCCAGAGCCAAGCAGGTATCGAGCGTGCATGGAGCTCCGAGCTCAACCGCCTCGCTGGCCAGACTTACCTGCGTCTCATCGACCTCGTCGGAAGGAAGAACTAATGCAGTCTCTGAAGAAGTCCAAGGTAACGCAGGCCTTGTTTGCGTTGGTATTCCTCGGCGCCGTCCTTTCTGGGGCCACTTGGTACCTCGGTTTGGAATGGCTTGGCCTATTTTTCGCCGTCATGACTGTCGGCGGCGCGGCGTCGGTTGTGTACTGGCGCCTTCGCGTTGCGCTAATGCAGCAGTCGAAGCGATTGGCTGATTTGCGCGACAGTCATAGCCACCTGCATGGTCGAGTCAACCAGCAGCTGAATTCAGTGAGTTCAGCAATCCGTGGACAGCTGAAGACAGTTGATAAGAGCCTTGTAGCGCTCACGCATTCTCAAAACCAGCCGGAGGCAGAACTAGGCGATGTTGCTGAGTTGCGCGAAGAGATGGTTGCGATTCAGGAACAGCTCAAGGGCCAGCAGGCTCTTCTACAGGAAATTATTGTTGCTCTCGATATGAAATAAGCAGCCAAAGAAAGGGGGCGCAGCGCGGGGCGTTAGCCCAGCGCTGTGCCCCCTTTGGGCTACGGCTATACAGTTCCGATGACCACCTTCTGGGTGGCGAAAGGCGGGTCATTGAGAACGAGCTGATGAAGGAGTTCCATAATCCCAGCAAAGCGCCGAATATGAATGTTCCATTGGAGAACTCGCGATTCAAGGTGTTTTAAGCGTGGAATGCCCACGATTCCAGCAAGAATCTCTGCGTGCTGACGCATATGAGACAAAATACGAGGCTGCAGTTTAAGCGTCGACAAGCTGCGCAATTCCTCAAAGGAATAGCCAGAGTTCTTTTGCTCGTATTCCTTGTGACGTGCGTCAAGTGAAGCCCAGTCGATGTTTGAAGGAAGGCTGGCGGCGAAATTGGCGTTGACGGAAAACTCAAAAGGAATTGAATTGAGGCGCGGGTCAACGTTCGAGTTGATATCCTTCCAGACTTTTCCGTCAGCGCGCTCTTCCCGAGACAACAAGGAGGCCGCGTAGGCGAACTCGGGAATACCGAGGATATTTACTGGCCAGCTGTTGCGGGTCCAGTCGTATGCAACGGTGCTAAAGTGCCCGGGCATCCTGAACAACTCAGAGAAAACATCAAGCCCTTCCCAGAGCGTTGGGGAATTGACGCAAAATATTGAGTCGTAGAAGAGTTCCTTGGTCTTTTCGTAGACACCAGGTTCTGATTGCGGAAATTTCAAACAAATCTTTTCAAAGAACGCGTCAAAATCAGACTCTTTTGATTCGGGCGTGAACTTCAAATCGAGGTTCAGCCGGTCAACGTAGTCAGGTACCTTCGTTCTGTAATTCTCGCCCATCGCACCAATGTGTTGCGACCGGCTATTTGGTAGCAGTGTCGTGA
>NZ_KV812473.1:0-1562 GCF_001813425.1 Corynebacterium sp. HMSC056E09 | reverse complement strand
TTTTGTGGTGGTTGTTGTGTTGGTTGTGTGTTCGTTATTTAGGGCGCATGGTGGATGCCTTGGCATGCTGGGCCGATGAAGGACGTGTAAGGCTGCGTTAAGCCTCGGGGAGTTGTCAATAGAGCGTTGATCCGAGGATGTCCGAATGGGGAAACCTGGCACCTGTTATGGGGTGTTACCCTTCAGTGAATTCATAGCTGTTGTGGGGGTTTACGCGGGGAAGTGAAACATCTCAGTACCCGTAGGAGAAGAAAATAAAATATGATTCTGCTAGTAGTGGCGAACGAACGTGGATGAGGCTAAACCGTGTGCATGTGATACTTGGTAGGGGTTGTGTGTGCGGTGTTGTGGGCCCCAATGTGAATCAGCTACCACTGGTTTGCTTGTGTGTTGTTGTTAGGTGAAGTGGTGTGGAAACGCCTACCGTAGAGGGTGATAGTCCCGTAGTTGAAGGCTTCAATGCATGGGTTGTTGGGTTGCCCGAGTAGCAGCGGGCTCGTGGAATCTGCTGTGAATCTGCCGGGACCACCCGGTAAGCCTAAATACTCAGTGTGACCGATAGTGTATGAGTACCGTGAGGGAATGGTGAAAAGTACCCCGGGAGGGGAGTGAAATAGTTCCTGAAACCATGTGCTTACAATCCGTCAGAGCACCTGTATGTGTGTGATGGCGTGCCTTTTGAAGAATGAGCCTGCGAGTCAGCGGCATGTCGCGAGGTTAACCCGTGTGGGGTAGCCGTAGGGAAACCGAATCCTCATGGGGTGTTTAGTGGCATGTCCTGGACCCGAAGCGGGGTGATCTACCCATGGCCAGTGTGAAGCAGTAGTAAGATGCTGTGGAGGCGCGAACCCACGTAGGTTGAAAACTGCGGGGATGAGCTGTGGGTAGGGGTGAAAGGCCAATCAAACTCCGTGATAGCTGGTTCTCCCCGAAATGCATTTAGGTGCAGCGTCGCATTAGCTTGGTGGAGGTAGAGCTACTGGTTGGTTGAGCGGGACTACAATCTTAGCAATGTCAGCCAAACTCCGAATGCCACTAATTGTGTTGTGCGGCAGTGAGACTGTGGGGGATAAGCTTCATAGTCGAGAGGGAAACAGCCCAGATCGCCGGTTAAGGCCCCTAAGGGTGTGCTAAGTGGAAAAGGATGTGGGATCGCGAAGACAGCCAGGAGGTTGGCTTAGAAGCAGCCATCCTTGAAAGAGTGCGTAATAGCTCACTGGTCGAGTGGTCCTGCGCCGACAATGTAGTGGGGCTCAAGCACACCGCCGAAGCCGCGGCAATACTTTATGTGTTGGGTAGGGGAGCGTCGTGCATGTGTTGAAGCGTTACCGTAAGGCGGCGTGGAGTGTGTGCGAGTGAGAATGCAGGCATGAGTAACGAATTGGAAGGTGAGAATCCTTCCCGCCGGATGACTAAGGGTTCCTGGGTCAAGTTCGTCTTCCCAGGGTGAGTCGGGACCTAAGGCGAGGCCGACAGGCGTAGTCGATGGATAACCAGTTGATATTCTGGTACCCGTATATCCGCGCCCATGATAAAGCACTGATACTAACCACCGCGGATAC